>CAZMXH010000359.1:0-4017 GCA_964570165.1 uncultured Actinomycetes bacterium | reverse complement strand
CACGCCGCCCTCTCAAGGCGGTAGCGCGGGTTCGAATCCCGTCGGGGCTACGCCTGGCAGATCGCCCCTCACCGAAAGTCGTGGGTGAGGGGCGGTTTCATGGAGGCCGGCGCGAGCTCGCAGCCCGCCGGCCGCGGGACTTTCGCCCTTTGTCCGGGGACGCGCGCCGCCAGAGTCTGAGAGGACCAAGGTTGCAGCCGACGTCCGCGAGGAGGTCGAGGTCCGATGGCCGGCAAGACCGTGGTGCTGGTGGGGTCGCTTGACACGAAGGGCGAGGAGTTCGGCTTCGTCAAGGAGGCGATCGCCGCTCGCGGGCTAGAGACGCTCGTCGTCGACTTCGGCGTACTCGACGAGCCCGCGTTCCGTCCAGACGTCACCCGCGCTGAAGTCGTCGAGGCCGCCGGCGGCGACCTCGAGCGCCTCGGCTCCGGGGAGCACAAGGACAAGGCGATGAGGACGATGGCGGACGGGCTTGCCGCGGTGGTCCGGCGGCTGTACGACGAGGGTCGTCTCGACGGCATTCTCGGGATGGGCGGCAGCGGCGGGACGTCGATCGCCACCGCGGCAATGCGCACCTTGCCTGTGGGTGTTCCTAAGCTCATGGTGTCGACGGTCGGCGGCGGCGACGTCGGCCCGTACGCCGGAACCAGGGACATCACCTTCATGCCGTCGGTCGTGGACGTGGCAGGGTTCAACCCCGTCAGCCGGCGCATCTACGCCAACGCCGCCGCCGCTATCGCCGGCATGGTCGCCGCCGAGCCGCCCGCTGCGGGCGAGGCCAAGCCGCTCGTTGGCGCGTCGATGTTCGGCAACACCACCGAGGCGGTGGACCGGGCCCGGGCGAGGCTCGAGGACCGCGGCTACGAGGTTCTCGTCTTCCACGCGACGGGGACCGGCGGTCGCACCATGGAGGACCTTGTCAGGGACGGCTACTTCAAGGGCATCTTCGACATCACGACGACCGAGCTGGCCGACGAGGTGTGCGGCGGCGTGATGCGGGCCGGCCGCGACCGCGGCCGTGCGGCGCCGAGCGCCGGCGTCCCCGTGGTGTTCGCTCCGGGCTGCGTCGACATGGCCAACTTCGGCGGCATCGACACGGTTCCGGAGCGGTACCGCGACCGCACCCTGTACGAGTGGAACCCCAACGTCACCCTGTTGCGGACCAACCCGGCGGAGAACGCCCAGATCGGCGCCATGCTTGCCAACGCCGCGAACGCCGCTACCGGCCCAGTGGCGATGCTGCTCCCGCTGCAGGGGGTGTCGCAGCTCGACAGCCCGGGCGGTGCGTTCTGGGATCCCGCGGCCGACGCCGCCTGCTACGACGCGATCCGGTCGAACCTCGCGCCCACGGTCAAGCTCATCGAGCTGGACTGCAACATCAACGACAACGAGTTCGCCGACCGGGCAGCCGACGAGCTCATCGCCATGATGGACGAAGGGAAGTGAGCACAATGGCGTACGCGCGCGCGGATGTCCATGCGCGCCTGAAAGCTCAAGCGGACGCGGGCAAGCCCGTCGTCGGGTGCGGGGCAGGCACTGGAATCTCGGCGAAGTTCGCGGAGGCCGGCGGTGCCGATCTCATCATCATCTACAACTCCGGCCGGTACCGCATGGCCGGGCGCGGCTCGCTGGCAGGCCTGCTCGCCTACGGGGATGCGAACGCGATCGTCGAGGAGATGGCCGCGGAGGTGCTGCCCGTGGTGCGTGACGTGCCGGTGCTGGCGGGCGTGAACGGAACCGATCCGTTCCGCCAGATGCCGGTCTTCCTGCGGCATCTGAAGGACATCGGGTTCTCCGGCGTCCAGAACTTTCCCACGGTCGGACTCATCGACGGATCCTTCCGAGCGAACCTCGAGGCGACCGGCATGGGGTACGACAAAGAGATCGAAATGATCAGGTCCGCACACGAACTGGACTTGTTCACCGCGCCGTACGTGTTCGACGCCGACCAGGCCACGGCGATGGTCGAGGCGGGCGCCGACATGCTCGTCGCACACGTCGGCCTGACGACGGCGGGAAGCATCGGTGCCGCTGTGGCCCTGACGCTGGACGAGGCGGTCGACCGGGTTCGCGCGATCGCCGAGGCCGGATGGAAGGCACGCGGCGACGTCTTGGTGATCTGCCACGGCGGACCGTTCGACGAACCCGAGGCGGTCGGCGAGGGACTAGCCAAGCTTCCCGGCGTCGCCGGCTTCTTCGGCGCCTCCAGTATCGAACGGCTGCCCACCGAGCGGGCGATCCGCAGCCAGGTGGAGAGCTTCAAGTCGCTTGCCTTGGCTCGCCAGGCCGGTGGGTGACGGTGGGCGGCCCTGGCGGCGTGCGGGCATTCTCGGGTATCCGTCGGATCGCTGCGTCGCCAGCATGCACAGGTTGCCGGCGGCCGCATGGCGCCGAGTGAAGATGGCAGCAATCCGCGGCGCGCTCTCGGTGAATGCCTGCCACGTCGTCATGGGGAGATAGGCTACGCCGGACCACGAGCGTCAGATCGTGATCAAATGGTCGCAACTTGCGGCGCCAACGCCGGCGCGTCGCCCAAGCCCTGACCAGTTGATCTTTGAGAACCTTCTAGATGGCCGCGCCCGAGCCGTCCGCGATGAGAATGGTGAGCGGCTCCCCGCGCGAGGCGATGTAGCGGAACAGGCCGGAGGGCAGACGGATGAGCACGGTGACGGTCCTCGGCGCGGCAGGTGGCGCCGGCAACGCGGTGGCTGCCGAACTGGCCGCCCGCGGGCACGATGTGACGGCGGTCAGCCGCCGCGGCGACGCCACCGTCCCCAACGGGGTACGGCAACATGCCGCCGATCTGTCCGTACCCAGCGACGTCCAGGCAGCGTGCCGGGGCGCCGACGTCGTGGTCATGGCCGCCAACCTCCCGTACGCGCAGTGGGCGGAGCAGCTACCTCCGATGGTGGACGGCGTCGTCGAGGCGACGGCGACGGCGGGTGCGCGCCTCGTGATGGTCGACAACCTCTACGCCTACGGGTCGCCGGGCGAGCCGATCAGCGAGGCCACGCCCGAGGCCGCGCCGACCCGCAAGGGGCGGCTGCGCCGCGAGATCGGCCGGCGGCTGCTGAAGGCCCACCGTGACGGTCGGGCACGGGTGACGATCGGGCGTTTCAGCGACTGCTACGGCCCAGGGGCGCAGAACACGGTGGTCTACGTGCTGGGAGTCCGCCGCGCGTTGGCCGGCAAGCGTCCGCGGGCGTTCATCGACGCGGACCAGCCGCACACGTTCGCCTACCTGCCGGACGTCGCCCGCGGCTTCGCGACCCTCGTCGAGCGCGAGGATGCCGATGGGCGGGTGTGGGTGCTGCCGGCCGCGCCCGCGATCACGCAGCGCGAGCTTCTCGGGCTCGTCGCTCGCGAGGCCGGCTTCTCCGGTCGCATCGGTACCGTGACCAGGCCGATGCTGGCCCTCGCCGGCCTGTTCGACGACCAGCTTCGCGAGATCCGGGAGCTCACCGAGCAGTGGGACCGGCCCTACCGCACCGACGCGTCCGAGTTCCAGGCCGCTTTCGGACCGCTCGATACGACACCGCACCCGCAGGCGATCGCCGAGACCGTCGCCTGGTTTCGCGACGCCGACCGGACCTCGAGATGACCCGTAGCCTACTCGTCGACGGCCTGGAGGATCTTCGTCAGCCGCTCCGCGGCGGCCATCACCGCGGGGGCATGCATCCGTCCCGGCTGCCGGGTCAGTCGCTCGATCGGGCCGGACACCGACACGGCGGCGATCACCCGGCCGCTGGAGGACCGGACCGGCGCGGACACCGACGCCACGCCCTGCTCCCGCTCGCCGACGCTCTGCGCCCAGCCGCGGCGCCGTACTGCCGCGAGCATGGTGGCCGTGAACCTGGCGCCCTGCAGGCCGCGGTGCATCCGCTCGGGCTCCTCCCACGCCAGCAGGATCTGGGCAGCCGAGCCGGCCAGCATGGTGAGCGTCGCCCCCACCGGAATGGTGTCCCGCAGCCCGGACGGCCGCTCGGCGGCGGCGACGCAGATGCGCCGGTCGCCCTG
>CAZMXH010000358.1:0-4018 GCA_964570165.1 uncultured Actinomycetes bacterium | reverse complement strand
GAGGCCCAGCGGGTGAAGCTGGCGTCCGAACTGCAGAAACGGTCCACCGGCCGGACGCTGTACGTGCTGGACGAGCCCACGACGGGGCTGCACTTCGACGACATCCGCAAGCTGATCGGCGTGCTCGACAACCTGGTAGAGAAGGGCAACACGGTCGTCGTCATCGAGCACAACCTAGATGTCATCAAGACGGCGGACTGGATCATCGACATGGGCCCGGAGGGCGGCACCGGCGGGGGCGACATCGTGGCGACGGGCACGCCCGAGGACGTCGCCGCCGTGCCCGAGAGCCACACGGGGACATACCTGCGCGAGATCCTCGGCGTACCCGAGCCAGTTTCCTGACGGCCGGGTGCCCTAGTCGTCGACGTCGACGGTGGCCTCCGGTACGCCGTCGACGCACCGCACGCGGATCTCGACATCGCGGTGCTCCGCCTCGAATTCGATCTCCGCTGTGCGCGATGGCCGGCGGTCGACGGAGTCGACGTGGTAGCCCTGTGCCGGGCTCCACGACACCAGTTCCGCGCGGCCACCGACGCACTGAGCGAGCACGTTGCCGCCAGGGCTGGTGATCACCTCCGGTTTGACCGAGGCCGGCGGCGACGCTTCAGGCGTCCCCGTTGTGGAACCCGTGCCCGGTGCGGCGGTCGTCGGCTCGGGCTCCGGCGAGGCGGTCTCGGCCGGCGTCAACGTCGCGAGGGCCTGCTCGACCTCGCCCTGGTCCAGCGGGCCTGCCGCGTCGCCGAAGATGCCCGACCCGATGGACGACACCGCGGCCAGGGTGACGGCCGTCGCAAGCACCGTGGCACCGAGCCAGCCGACAAGGGTAAGCAGGCCGCGGTGTCGCCGAGATCGCTCCATCATCGGTGCCAGTATCGCCCGGCGCCCGTTAAGCCGCGGCTAAGAGCACCCCAAGACCCGGCTGCGCCGTGGTTTGATCACGTTCGGCAGGCGCGCCCCTGTCACGGCAGGGCTGCGACCGTGGCGCGGCAGGGGCGCGCCTGCCGAACGTGATCAAACCACGCGCACCCCGAGTTGGGTAGGTTCGAGCCGTGGCCCACGTGCTGCTGATCGAGGATGACGCGACCATCCGGCATGGGCTGGTACGTGCCCTCGGCGAGCATGGGCACGCCGTCGCAACGGCCGCTACCGGTGCTGAGGGGCTGCGGATGGCCGTCGCCGACCGCCCGGACCTGGTGGTGCTTGACCTCGGCCTGCCCGACATCGACGGGCGGGAGGTGCTGGCCATGCTGCGAGCGGTCGCCGATGTGCCGGTGATCGTCGCGACGGCGCGGGATGCTGAGCCGGAGATCGTCGCGCTGCTGGAGGCGGGCGCGGACGACTACCTGGTCAAACCGTTCGGTGGTGCTCAGCTGCATGCGCGGATCGGAGCGGTGCTGCGGCGTGCGGGACCCGACGCCGGCGCTGACGTCTCGGTCGTCGTGGGCGGACTCCGCATCGACCCGCGCTCACGAGAGGCGACGCTCGACGGGCACGAGCTGGAGCTCACTCCCAAGGAGTTCGACCTGCTCTACTACCTCGCCGCCCGCGCCGGCGAGGTGGTGACCAAGCGACAGCTGCTGACCGACGTGTGGCAGCTGCCGTACGGCGGTGCGGACAAGACGGTCGACGTGCACCTGTCCTGGCTGCGCCGGAAGCTCGGCGAGACGGCCGAGCGCCCGGCCTACGTGCACACTGTGCGGGGGGTGGGCGTGAAGCTCAGCCCACCCGCGGAGTGATGCGAGGAGGGAACGGGACGTGAGGCGGTCGCTGGCCGTGCTGGTCGCCGCGACCACGTCGCTGGTGCTCGTCGCGTTCGTCGTCCCGCTAGCGGTGCTGATCCGGTCCGCGACCGCGGAGCAGGCGGTGTCGGCGGCGACCCGGGACGCCGGGGCGCTGGTGTCGGTTGTCGCGACGTCGGACCGCGCCACCGCGGAGCTGGCCGCCGAGCAGTCCAGTGGGATGAGCGGGCACCCGTTCACGATCTACTACCCGGACGGCGCCGTGGTCGGAGACCAGATCTCGCCGAGCCCGGCCGTCGAGCTGGCACTTCGAGGCAGGAGCCTGACCGCCGAGGCGGCCGGCGGCGTCGAGGTGGTGATGGCCGTGGAGCTTGTCGAGGGTGGCACCGGGGCGGTGCGGACGTTCGTCCCGGACGACGAGCTCAGCGCCGGTGTGCTGCGATCCTGGCTGGTACTCGGGGCGCTGGGAATCGGGCTGGTGGCTCTGGGCGTGGTGGTGGCTGACCGGCTGGCTCGCAACCTGGTGCGCCCGCTGGTCCGCGCCGCCGAAGTGTCCCACCGGCTTGGCGCCGGCGAGCTCGACGCCCGCGCGGAGGTGGCGGGCCCGGCCGAGACCCGGGCCGTGGCGAGCGGCCTCAACCAGCTGGCGGGCAGGATCGCGGCGATGCTGCGCCAGGAGCGGGAGTCACTTGCAGATCTCTCCCATCGACTCCGGACGCCGCTGATGGCCCTCCGGCTCGAAGCCGAGGAGCTGCCGACGGACCAGTCGCGCCGGATCCTCGACGGCGTGGGTGCAGTGGAGCGCGCCGTGACGCAGGTGATCAACGATGCGCGGGCTCGCGGGGTGGAAGCGGCAGGTGGCGGGCGATGTGATGCGGCCGCCGTCGTACGCGAACGGGTGGCGTTCTGGTCCCCTCTGGCCGAGGACACCGGCCGCGAGTTCCACACTGCGGTCACCGCCGGGCCGGTGTCTGTCCGGTGTGCGGCGCCGGAGCTCGCGGCGGCGGTCGATGCGCTGCTGGGCAACGTGTTCGCGCACACCCCGGACGGCGCGCCGTTCGCGGTGTCGCTCGAGGAACGCCCCGACGGCGGCGCCAGCCTCACCGTGGCCGACGGCGGTGCCGGCTTTGGCACTGCGGACCCGGTGGGCCGCGGCGTGACCAGCGGTTCGTCCACCGGCCTCGGGCTGGACATCGCGCGGCGAGTGGCGGAGTCGTCGGGCGGCGGCCTGACGGTCGGGCGGTCGGAGCTCGGCGGTGCCGCCATAATGCTGGAACTCGGCCCCGCGGACAGTGCGGATGCCGGCGGCTGACGTTGGGATCGACGCGGGCGTGAACTGAACGCGCCGCCGGCGCGTTGCTCCCGTTGTGACAGCGAAACCGACGAGAGGATGGCGATGGCTGAGGACGTGACGACGGCCGACGGACCGGCACCGCTGCACAGCCGCCGGGTAGTGATCGGCGCCGGTGCCGCAGGGCTCGCCGGTGTGCTGGTCGCATGCGGTGACGAGGGAGATACGTCCGCCGGCTCCGGCAGTCCGACCGGCGAGCCGTCCCCCGGCGGCGCAGGCGAGCCGGCGGAAAGCCAGCCGGGTGATGCCGACGATGACGCCGAGTCCACGGACGAGAACGCCGACGACGAGGGCGGAGGCGCCGAGGGCCTAGTGGCCGCCGCGGACGTGCCAATCGGCGGCGGCGTGATCCTCGCAGACCAAGGGATCGTCGTCACACAGCCGACCGAGGGCGAGTTCCGCGCCTTCTCCAGCACGTGCACCCATCAGGGGTGCACGGTGGCCGACGTGTCGGATGGCCTGATCCGGTGTCCGTGCCACGGCAGCCGGTACTTCATCGAGGACGGCAGCGTGGAGAACGGTCCGGCGACCCAGGGCCTTCCCGAGGTCGAGATCAGCGAGCAGGACGGCCAGATCGTCCAGGGCTGAGGCCCGTCCCTCCCGCGACGGCCTGCGCTACCGGCTCGATCCTTGGCCACGTGGCTAGGGTGGAGGAGTGCCAGACCCGTCCAGCTACCGGCCGGCGCCAGGCTCCGTCCCGGACGAGCCGGGCGTCTACCGGTTCAGTGACCCGTCCGGCCGGGTGCTCTACGTCGGCAAGGCCAAGAGCCTTCGTTCGCGGCTCAACTCGTACTTCGCCGACCTCGCCGCGCTGCACCCGCGCACGCAAGCCATGGTGACAGCGGCCAGCAAGGTCGAGTGGACGGTCGTACGCAACGAGGTCGAGGCGCTGCAGCTGGAGTACTCCTGGATCAAGGAGTTCGAC
>CAZMXH010000357.1:0-4020 GCA_964570165.1 uncultured Actinomycetes bacterium | reverse complement strand
GACCAAGCCAACGGTGGCGTCGTACGCGGCAGTCCTGCCGACGAGGCTGGGTTGGAGCCCGGCGACGTGATCGTGGCGCTGGACGGACAGGCAGTGGCCAACTCCGACGAGCTGGTGGTACGGCTGCGCACGCGGGAGCCCGGCGACGAGGTGACCCTGCGGTTCGAGCGGGACGGTACCGAGCATGAGGTCACGCTCACCCTCGATGAGGCGGTCGGCTAGCCGGGGCCGTAGCCTAAAACGGAACCGGTCGGATGAGGAGGCGCGGTGTTCGGTATCGGGTTCGCCGAGATCGCGATCATACTGATCGTCGCGCTGCTCGTGTTCGGGCCGGACCGGCTGCCCGAGATGGCCAAGCAGGCGGCGACATTCGTCCGCGACCTGCGCCGGATGGTTGCCAACGCGCGCCGCGACATCAGCGTGAGCGCGCAGGATCTCGGCATCGACGAAGAGGATCTGCGAACGCTGCGCGAGCTGCGCAACCCGCGGGCGTTCATGCGCGACAAGATTCTCGACGGCGTAGACCTCGATGACCTGGGCCTTGAAGACGGGGAAGCAGACGGTAACGGCGCAGCCCGGGGCGACGGTACAACACGGCGCGGTGGCGGCCAGCGCGGCAGTGGCGCCCAGCGCGGCAGTGCGGCCCCACGCAGTGGCGCCGGAGGACCCAGCCGGCCGACGGCGGACGTGCCGTACGACCCCGACGCCACCTGAGCGGAGCGGTCAGCCGGCAGTAGGGGTCAGATCGAGCGACCGGCCGGCGAGGCCCCGCTGCCGGTGCGACAGCGACCTGGCTACGTCGCGCAGCGCGACCGATGCCGGCGCGTCCGGCTCGGAGACGACGAACGGAACACCGGCGTCGCCGCTGACCCGCATCCGCTCGTCCAGCGGGACTTCCCCGAGCAGCGGCACCTCGGCACCGAGCCGCCGGCTCAACCCGGCGGCAACCTGCGCGCCGCCGCCGCTGCCGAAGAGCTCGAGCCGGTGCTCGGGCCCGCAGTGGGGGCACGCCAGGTAGGACATGTTCTCGATGACCCCGACGACCCGCTGGTGCGTCTGGAGCGCGATCAGTCCCGCTCGCTCGGCGACCTCGGATGCGGCGAGCTGGGGTGTCGTCACGACCAGGATCTCGGCGGACGGCAGCAGCTGAGCGAGCGAGATCGCAACATCACCCGTGCCGGGCGGCAGGTCGAGCAGGAGGACGTCCAGGTCGCCCCAGAACACGTCCGACAGGAACTGCTGCAAGGCCCGGTGCAGCATGGGACCGCGCCAGGCGACGGGCGCGTCGCGGTCCGGCTTGAACATCTCGGTGGAGATCACCTTGACCCCGTGTGCGGGCACCGGCATGATCATCTGCTCGACGATCGTGGGATGGCTGCCTTCGACTCCGAGCATGCGCGGGGCGGAGTGGCCGTAGATGTCGGCGTCGAGCAGGCCCACCCGGACGCCGTCGGCCGCCATGGCCGCCGCGAGGTTGGCCGTAACCGACGACTTGCCTACGCCTCCCTTGCCGGATGCAACGGCGAAAACCCTGGTCAGAGAGTCGGCCTTGGCGAAAGGGATCTCCCGTTCGGGTCGGCCGCCGCGGAGCTTCTCCTTGAGCGCCGTCCGCTGCTGGTCGGACATCACGTCGAGGCTGACATCGACGCTCGTGACGCCGTCGAGGTCGTTGACAGCCGACTTGACATCCCGGATTATCGTGTCTTTGAGCGGGCAGCCGGACACCGTGAGATACACCTCGACCCGCACCCGCCCGTCCGCGTCGACGTCTACCGCCTTGACCATGTCAAGATCCGTGATCGGGCGTCTTATCTCCGGGTCAATGACTCTCTCGAGGACGGTCATGACCTGCTCGGTGGTTGGGGCCGTACTCATATCTCGATGCTACGTGTCGAGTGAGTCCCGTTTACGATCGGGCGCGATGGAGGCGCAGGGGTCCCCCGGCAACCGCATCTCGCCTGAGCAGCTCGAGGTGTGGCGCACCTTCGTGCGGGCGCACGACCGCGTCGTCCGTCGCCTGGAGGAAGACCTGCAGAGCAAGCACAACATGCCGTTGGCCTGGTACGAGGTGCTGGCGAGGCTGGTGGAGGCGGACCGACACCGGTTGCGCATGGCCGAGCTTGCCGAGCGAGTCATGCTCTCGCCGAGCGGGCTCACCCGGCTCATCGACCGGCTCGTCAGCGAGGGTCTCGTCCGGCGGGAGCATGCCGAGAGGGACGGCCGCGGGTTCTACGCCGTACTGACCGACGCAGGGTACGAGCGGCTACGCGAAGCGTCCGGTACCCATCTGCGCGGTATCCGGGACTACGTGATCTCTCGTTTCACCGACAAGGAACTGAGGACCGTGGCGTCCTATCTCAGCCGCCTCGAGGACTGACCCCACCCCTGTCGGGCCGCAAATAGCTTCCTCTTCGCGGTTGGGGCCGCAAAGAGCTTCCTATTTGCCCCCAAAGAGGGCGGGCGTCCTTGTCAACCCCAAAGCGGGCGGAACACGCCCAGAGCGCTGCTGGCGAGGACTGCGGTGGCGAGCAGCGCCAGGGAGCCGGCCACCAGCGCGACATCCGACGGTCGTATGGCTTGGGGACGCGCGATCGTCCGGGGACCCGTGGCATCGAAGCCGCGGGCGTCCATGGCGACGGCGAGCCGGGTTCCCCGCCGAACCGCGCCCACCAGCAGCGTGAAAGCCACGCTGGCGAACAGCCTCGCCCGCGCGACAGGGTTCCGGCCAGCCGCGACGCCGCGGGCGCGCCGGGCCAGCGTGATCGTGCGCCACTCCAGCGCCATCAATGGCAGGAGCCGCAACGCGGCAAGCGACGCGTACGCGAACCTGCGGGGCACGCGGGCGTGCTGGACCAGCGAGTCGGCCAGATCCGTCGGATCGATCGTCATCAGCACCGCGACACCCGGCAGCGCGATGGCCAGCACCCGCGTGGTGACCGCCAGCGCGGTGATCCACGGCTCGCCGCTTTCACCGAACACCAACGTGGTAAGGCCCAGCCCGATTGCGGACACCAGCACAGGCCAAGCCCGGCGCAGCAGATCGGGCAAGCCGATGCCGCCCGCCGCAAGCGCCACCAGAGCGCCGGCGAGCACCAGAGCTGGGGTGAGCGGGTCGTTGGTGAATGCGGCCCCCATGCCGAGCAGAACGGCGCCGAGCAACTTGGCCAGCGGATTCGCCCGCGCGAGGCGACCGGTGTCGATGGCGGCGGCGGCCACGCTGGGTGTCATGGCGCCGCCGCCTCGGCGGACGCCACTGGGCGGCCGCGGTCGAGCACCAGCGTGCGGTCGGCGAGCGACGACACCACCGCCTCGTCATGGGTGACCGTACAGACGGCGCCGCCGCCGTCGCGGTGCGCGGCGAGCAGGTCGACCAGCTCGACCCAGGTCCGTCGGTCCTGGCCGTAGGTCGGCTCGTCCAGCACCAGCACCCGCGGGGACGTGGTCAGCGCGGTGGCCACGGACAGCCGCCGCTTCTCGCCCCCGGACAGCGTGAACGGGTTGGCCTCCGCGAGATGTGCCAGATGCAGCCGCTCGAGCAGCTCCGTGACCGTGCGCGCGACGCTGGCGGCCGGCTCGCCCCGCCGCTCCGGTCCGAACGCGAGCTCATCGCGCACCCTGCCGGTCAGGAACTGGTGCTCCGGATCCTGGAAGACCGTGCCGACTCGGGCCGCGAGGTCGGGCGCTCGCCACCGGTGCGGCGGCACGGCGGCGTCCGCGCCAGCGAGAGCAGGGGTACCGCGGACGGTGCCGAAGGACGGCTCGACCAAGCCGGCGAGCACGGTTGCGAGCGTGGACTTGCCCGAGCCGTTCGGCCCGACCACGGCGAGTGCCTCGCCGGCTCGCAGCGTGGCGCGGACGCCGCCGAGCGCGGCTTCAAGCTCGCCGCGGTACACCAGACCTACGTCGGTCGCCACGAGCAGTTCCTCACCCGGTCCCGGGTTGAGCGCCTCGCCGGGCGCTGCCCGCGCCGGCCGGCGCCGGGCCGCCACCGGCCGGTCCGGGACCCAGACCCCGGCCGCG
>CAZMXH010000356.1:0-4031 GCA_964570165.1 uncultured Actinomycetes bacterium | reverse complement strand
CCGGACCACGACGAGAGTGCTCCCGACAGCGAGGAGACCGACACCGGCGGCAGCAAGCCATGGCCAGGAGCTACTCGTGCCGGTTCGCGCCAGCTCGGGCGGTGCGGCCTCGGGCGGCTCGACTTCCTCTTCCTCTACGGGCGGCGGCGGGTACTCCTCCGGGTCGATCTCGTCTGCCATGGCATGCGCCGGTACAAGAAGCATGCCGATACACATCACAACGCCTGCCGCCAGCATGGCAAGCAGCCGGCGTACGCGCCGGTCAGCCGCATCGTGCCCGTACGTACCTGCGTTCATAGCCGCCCCCCAAGAGCGTTCGTCCAACACATCCCCCACGTCGTCGTCACAGCCTTCCGCAGCGTCGGCGCCACGTCAAGAAAGCACGCTGCGATCGACGTGACCATGTGGTCACGGTGGTCAATGTTGCCATGTCGTCAGGGGCAGGCATCGGCAGTCGCGCGGTGCCCCCCTTCCCAGATGGTGGGAGTCGACCATATCTCGACCGGTTCTCCGCGTTGCGGCTGGATCATCTCGACTTCGAACGTGACGCTCTCTCCGGGAGCCAGTTCTGCAGTGTGGACCCTCACCGGTCGGTTACCGTCCCTGTGGTCGGGAGTGCCGACGTACGCGCCGTCGCGCGCCACAGACTGGATCTCGCCCGACACCGGCCCGTAGAAGGCGACATTGGTGCGGAACGATCCGGTAGGGACTCCGGTGTTGCCCACGCCCGTGACGTCGGACGGGAACTCGTCGACCGCCTCAGCCGGCGCTGTCGACCTTAGCGAGACCCTGATCGTGTCGAGCCGCTCCGTGTCGCCGCAGACGGTTTCTACATGCTCGACCTCGGTCTCGAGGTAGTACTGCATCTTGGCGCTCGTGCCGTCGTTGAGGAACGCGCCGATCGCCGAGGGTGACGGCGCGGTGTCGTCGAAGGCGCCCGACAGCACGGTGCCGTACAGATCCTCCTGCTCCTCGTCACGGGATGACCAGACGAGAAGGCGGTGCTCGCCTGCCGCCTCGGCCAAGGCGTCGACCAAGGCTGCGGGGTTGTCCGTGTTGGTCAGGCTCTCGAAGACCGCCGCGGCGGCGGCGGCGAAGAACGCGTCCTGCGCCTGCTGGTCGGGGATCTCCCAGTACACGTCCGACAGCAGCGTCGAGACGGCGTCGTCCGGCGTGAGGACCGCCTCGTCCGCTACCTGCACGTCTCCGGTCGCCTCGAGGACGTACGACAGGGCCACCGGGTCCGTGGCGACCACTCCGTCCACCTCGAACCCCTCCCGCCGCGCCATCTCGGTGGCGAGCACGGCGGCAGTCGGAAAGTCCGGCGAGAGGTTTACGCCAGAGAAGAAGCGGCCCAGCCGCTCGGTGTAGATCGCCTCTTTGTCCGGGTCAAGCTCGAGGACGGGTTCGTCGAAGTAAAGGCCCAGTTCGCCGGCCGTCCCCTGGTGTACGAAAGACAGCTGGCCGTCGTCCGCTCGGACGATGGCGAAGGCACTGGCCACCCCGCCGGTGGACCTGATCTCTGCAGTGTTCTGGAAGAGCACCAGGTACGTCCGAGGCTCGTCGGTACCGAGCATCGGGGGCAGCAGGCGCGCGGCTCGAGCGGCCGTCCCTACCATCGAGTCCAGCTCAGCGATGTACTCCTGGACTTCTGCGACCGGGCCGGCGATCCGGGCCATGACCTGGTCGGTGTCGATGGCGTCCATCGACGCGCGTACCTCGTCCAGTGTGTGCTGGGCGTCCGTGATCGTGGGCTCCAGGGTGACAAGCGGTTCGACGTCGATGCGGCCGCCGACGGGTGCAAGACTGGAGTAGTCCAGCGTCTCAGCGGCCGTGACGAGCGGTCCCAGCACGTCTCGCGTGACGTCGTCGATGGCGACGGCGGTCGTCGACACGGCATCCACGTTCGACCCCACCCACGGGAGGACGGACAACAGTGCCCAGTGCGGGCCGGTCGCGGCAGCCCGCGCTTCCTCCGTCGCCTCCTGGAGCTCTGCGACCGCGGCCTGCGCATCGGCCGTGTCCCCTTCCAGAAGCCCGTCCTCGATCCGCTCCACGAGCGGCAGCGCATCGGTGAGCACGCCGCGGGCCTGCAACCCTTGCACGGCGACGGCTGTTGCTGCTGCGGTGACAAGGAGAACGACGGCTCCGCCGCCGGCCAGGGTCGTTCTGCGCCAGGTCCACCCTCGTTGCGGGCGACGATGCTTCCGCACTCTGCCACCGCTTCGCCTTGCATCGGCCACCGGCCGATCCTGGCACGAGCGACTGGACGATGCGAAGTGCGGTCGCCGTCCAACTGCGAGCGCTCGGGCCTCCCGCTCGGCCTACCGGGTACGCTGACGCACTTGGAAGGCTGCGGGAAGGATGTTGTGGACCACCACGTGGGGGATGCCGAGCTCGCGGACTATCTAGCGACTGAGGCTGGCCGGCTTCTGCTGAGCGTCCGGGAGTCGCACGCGACGACATCCGATCTAGGGACGCTGGGGCAAGCCGGCGATCGCGCGGCCCAGGAGTACCTGGCCCGTGAGCTGGCGGCCGCCCGTCCCGGCGATGCCGTCCTGAGCGAGGAGGCGGCTGACGATCCGCGCCGGCTCGACGCCGGCCGGGTGTGGATCATCGACCCTCTCGACGGCACGCGGGAGTTCTCCGAGGGCCGGCATGACTGGGCGGTCCACGTGGCGCTGTGGGAGCGCAACGATCAGGGCGGGGGACTGGTCGCCGGTGCCGTCGCACTACCCGTCCTCGGGATCACCCTGGCGACGCACCCCGTACCGGAGTACCCAGCCGCTCACGACGGCCCGCCGCGCATCGCCGTCAGCCGAAGTCGCGCTCCCGCGGCCGCGAGCATCGCGGCCGCCGCGCTTGGGGCAGAACTGGTGCCGATGGGTTCGGCCGGCTACAAGGTGGCGGCCGTCGTCCGGGGGGAGGCGGACGCGTACGTGCACGCCGGCGGGCAGTTCGAGTGGGACTCCGCCGCGCCGGTGGCCGTCGCCGTCGCCGCCGGAATGCACGCGAGTCGCCTGGACGGCACCGCGTTGGCCTACAATCGCCGTGACCCCTCGTTGCCTGACCTGATCGTCTGCCGTCCGGAGCTAGTCGCCGTGCTTCTGCCCGTTCTGCGTAACAGCGCCGAGGTAAGCCCCACATGAGTGCACCTGACTACCGCCTGAGCCAGTTGGACATGCTCGAGGCCGAATCGATCCATGTTTTCCGGGAGGTTGCTGCGGAGCTCGAGCGGCCCGCCCTGCTGTTCTCCGGCGGCAAGGACTCTGCGACGACTCTCCGGCTGGCCGAGAAGGCATTCTGGCCGGCACGGATCCCGTTCCCGGTGCTGCACGTCGACACCGGGCACAACTTCCCGGAGGTTCTCGAGTTCCGCGACCGGCGAGCCACGGAGCTCGGTGTCCAGCTGATCGTGGCCTCCGTGCAGGACGCGATCGACCGAGGGCTGGTTTCGGAGCCGCCGGACGGCTCACGCAACCGGATCCAGACTCCCGTGCTGCTCGAAGCCGTCGAGAAGTACCGCTTCACAGCGCTGTTCGGGGGCGCGCGGCGAGACGAGGAGAAGGCGCGCGCCAAAGAGCGGGTGTTCTCTTTCCGTGACGAGTTCGGCCAGTGGGATCCGAAGAATCAGCGGCCGGAGCTGTGGAGCCTCTACAACGGGCGGATCCATGTCGGCGAGAGCATCCGGGTGTTCCCGCTGTCGAACTGGACAGAGCTCGACGTCTGGCAGTACATCGCCCGCGAGGGCATCGAGCTGCCGTCCATCTACTACGCGCACGAGCGTGAGGTTTTCGAGCGCGATGGGATGCTGTTCGCGGCGAACGAGTTCTGCCGCCCTCGCGATGGCGAGCGGGTGTTCACCGAGCGGGTGCGCTATCGGACGGTCGGCGATGCGTCGCTGACCGCGGCGGTGCGCTCGGACGCCGACACCATCGAAAAGATCATCGACGAGATCGCCGCGACCAGGCTGACCGAGCGCGGAGCGACGCGGGGGGACGACAGGTTCAGCGAGGCCGCGATGGAGGACC
>CAZMXH010000355.1:0-4061 GCA_964570165.1 uncultured Actinomycetes bacterium | reverse complement strand
ATCGAGGCCGGTGAGCCGACGATCTGCTCGGAGACGTGCGTGGGACGGCTGCGCTACCTGGGACTGTTCCTCTACGACGCCGACAAGGTGCTGCCCGCCGCCGCGACGCCGGACGAGCAGGATCTTTACGAGGCGCAACTCGACGTGTTCCTCGACCCCGAGGATCAGCAGGTGCAGGCCGAGGCCGCCGCGCAGGGGATACCCGCGGACTGGATCGACGCCGCCCGCCGTTCGCCGGTCTACGCGCTGGCGGTGCGGCACCGGGTGGCGTTCCCGCTTCATCCGGAGTACCGCACGTTGCCGATGGTCTGGTACATACCGCCGCTGTCGCCGGTCGCTGACGTCGTCCATGCCGCCGGGTACGACCACGCCGACCCGGACCGGGTCTTCGCGACCATCGACGCCCTGCGGATCCCCGTCGAGTACCTGGCCAACCTGTTCACGGCGGGAAGGACGGATACCGTGCGAGCCGTGCTGCGCAAGCTCGCGACGGTGCGCGCCGTGATGCGCGCCCAGCAGCTCGGGCTGGAGCCTCCTGAGGACCTGCCGGCCGCGGTCGGTGCCAGCGCCGCCGAGCTCGACGACCTGTACCGGTTGCTGGCCATCGCCAAGTACGAGGAGCGGTACGTCGTCCCGCCCGCGCACGCCGAGGACGCGGGCCGGCTCAGCGCCCAGCACGAGCAGATGTTCTGCAGCCTCGACACCGACGGCGGTCCGGGCATGGGCGGGACGGGGCCTCCCGGCGCCTCCGTCGAATCCTTCCACCCGGCCGGCGAGGCCGGAGACAGCCATACCTTCCGCGACAATGACGGGAAGGTCCGGTTCAACCTGCTCGGCTGGGACGGTGTCGGCAGCTCGCCGCACCTGTTCCCGGAGCGCGGTACGTCATGACCAGCGTCAGTCCGTACAAGCTGGCGTCGTTGCTGCTGCAGTACCCGACGCAGGCGCTGTTCGACGGGCTCGACGACCTCGACGCCGCCACGGCTAGCTGCTCGCCGCGGGCCACGCGGGAGGCGTTCGCCCGCTTCCTCGGCTGGCTGCGGACCACACCGCCGATCGAGGTGGCGCAGCACTACGTCGCCACCTTCGATCTCCGCCGCCGTTGCGCCCTTTACCTGACCTACTACCGGTACGGCGACACGCGCAAGCGCGGCATGTCCATGCTCGCGTTCAAGTCCGCCTACCGCGCGGCCGGCTACGAACCGACCGACGACGAGCTTCCCGACTACCTTCCGCTCGTCCTCGACTTCGCCGCGCTGAGTTCGCACGGCGATCGCCTGCTGCGTGGTCACCGGGGCGATCTCGAGTTGCTGCGCCGGGCTGTGCACGAGGCTGGCTCGCCGTACGCCGACGTGGTCGAGGCAGTGTGCGCCACGCTTCCCGGGCTTGCCCGGCGCGAGCTCGCCCGGGTCCGGCAGGCGTGGCAGGAGGGGCCGCCTACGGAGGACGTAGGGCTGGAGCCGTTCGGCCCGCCCGAGTACCTGACCAGGCAGGAGCCACGGCAGTGACTGACGCGACCGCCGCAGAGCTGTTCTGGTGGGTGATCCTGCCCTACCTTGCGCTGGCCGTGTTCGTCGTTGGCCACGTGTGGCGGTGGCGCTACGACCAGTTCGGTTGGACCAGCCGATCCACCCAGCTGCAGGAGCGGCGGCTGCTCAAGTGGGGGTCCCCGCTGTTCCACTACGCGACGTTCGCCGCGATCGCGGGGCACGTGCTCGGAATACTCATACCTGCGTCGGTGACCGACGCCCTCGGTATCTCGCGCGAGACCTACCACTGGTTCGCCGCCATCGCGGGGACCGTCGCGGCCGTGCTTGTCGTGGCCGGGATCATCGTGCTGGCCGGTCGCCGGCTGCTGGTGGCTCGGGTCCGGGCCACGACCTCGGCGGTCGACTACGTGGCGCTCATCGTGCTGCTGGTGGTTGTGCTAACCGGTGTCGTGCCCACAGTCTTCGACAACCTTCTCGGCGCCACCCACGACTATCGCGACACGGTCGCGCCATGGTTCCGCAGCCTGTTCACCTTCCAGCCGGATGTCGCCGCCATAGCGGACGCGACGTTCGTCTACCAGTTGCACGCCGTCGCCGCGTGGGCGATCTTCGCGATCTGGCCGTTCAGCAGGCTGGTGCACGCCTGGAGCTACCCGCTGTGGTATCTGTGGCGCCCATACATCGTCTACCGCAGCCGCCGTCCGGCCCGACCAGCAGAACCGGGCACGACAGGACGCAAGTGGCGCAAGATCGGAGCACCGTACTGAGCTCGCACAAGGACACAGTGGACTTCCGGCGACCCGCCGTGCGGGAAGCCGTCCGTACGCTGCACCCCGGGTACTTCGCGTTGGTGATGGCGACCGGCATCGTGTCCGTAGGGCTGCGCGATCGCGGGGTGCCGCCAGCCTCGGTCGCGCTGCTGTGGCTGGCCGGCGCCGCGTACGTCGTCCTGGTCGTCCTTAACGGGTGGCGGCTCGCGTCCTTCCCGGGAGAGGTGCGCCGCGACCTGTCCCACCCCGTCCGCGGGTTCGGCTTCTTCACCTTCGTCGCCGGTACGGACGTGCTGGGCGCCCGGTTCCTGCTTGACGGCCACGTCATGGCCGCTGCCGGGCTGCTCGCTGTTGCGGTGCTGGCGTGGTTCGTCCTCGGCTACGTCGTGCTGTGGAACGTCGTCCTCGGCGGTACCCGCGAGGGCATGCTGGCCGGAGCGAACGGCACCTGGTTCATCTGGATCGTCGCAAGCCAGTCGGTCGCGCTGCTGGCTGCCCTGCTACAGCCGGTGGTGGAG
Organism: uncultured Actinomycetes bacterium; assembly: GCA_964570165.1. Lineage (GTDB taxonomy): Bacteria > Actinomycetota > Actinomycetes > Jiangellales > Jiangellaceae > JBMCTR01. The sequence goes on along the minus strand of CAZMXH010000355.1, from coordinate 1,283 downwards.
ACCGGGCGTCGCGAGGTCGCTCTGCTCGCGGTGTTCACCTGGTCCGTCGGGCTGCTCTGGTACGGGGTGGTCGGGACGCTCGTGACGGCCAGGCTGCTGCTCTACGAGGTGCGGCCGGTCGACTTCACGCCGCCGTACTGGGTTGCCATGGGCGCCACCGCGATCAGCGTGCTCGCCGGGGCGCGGATCGTTCAGATGGCGGATGCGCCGGTCGTCGCGGCCACCCGCGGGCTCGTCGCGGGCACGTCGGTGGTCTTCTGGGCGCTGGGGACCTGGCTGATCCCGGCGTTGTTGGCCGCGGGGTGGTGGCGGCACGTTATGCGTCGCGTTCCCCTGAGCTACGAGGCCACCTGGTGGAGCATCGTGTTCCCGGTTGGCATGTACGGCGTCGCCTCGAGCGCGCTGGGCGAGGCCGACAAGCTCCCGATCGTCGCGGGCATCGGAAAGTACGAGACGTGGTTGGCCGTCGGCGTGTGGGCGGCGGTGTTCGCCGCGATGCTCGCCCACCTGGCGCGCACGCTCCGCGAGCCAGCCGGCTGACCGGCACTGCGGGCGGGTGCGGCCGTCAGGCGGCGAGGGCCGTGGCTAGAAGGACGATCACGAGCGAGCCGAGCAGCGATCCGATCGCGAAGGCGCGGGCCAGCTCCGCTCGTGCCGTCCCCTGGGCCCAGCCGTGCACGCCGGAGGCCGCCAGCACGAGCGCGACGACGATGAGCTTCGCCAGCAGCGTCCGCCCGTACCCCGGGCTCAGCAGTGAAGCGAAGGTGACGCCGTGCTGCCAGGCCAGGAGCACTCCCGTGGAGACCTGGACGGGCAGGAACACGACGAGCGTGAACAGCCCGAAGCGGCGACCCACGTGACGCATGACTTCGGCACGGTCGCCGGCGGCCAGCCGGGCGCGCACGACGGGCAGCAGCATGGCAGTGATGGTGAGCTGGCCGCCCACCCACACCATGGCGGACAGTACGTGCAGGAACCGCACCAGCGTCCACACCTCGAACAACCCTGCACCCCTCCGCGTGCTTGTCGGCTACCTACTCCCCGGCACCGCGTGCCTCAGCGATGATGGCACCGGAGGCGCCGCGCCCGGCATCGACCATGACGTGGCTGAGGAACGGGTAGCGGCCGGGCTCCGGGAGGACGAACTCGACGAACCCGCCCTGACCCGGCTCGAGCGCTAGCGCCTGAGCCGCGCCGGAGGCGGCGTCGTCTGGCCGGACCAGGTAGCCGCCGTCCTGCCACACGGTGTCGAACTGGGTGCCGACGACGTGGAAGGACGTGCC
>CAZMXH010000354.1:0-4067 GCA_964570165.1 uncultured Actinomycetes bacterium | reverse complement strand
CGAACTCAAGATCATAGTACGACCTAGCGACTACAAAAAACTCGACAGGCTTGAGGTCCAAGCCTTCCTACACTCTCTGAAGAAGTCATGACCTCGAGCTCGCACCTCGAGATTCCACTGGAGGACGACTGTGCATTCTGTGCGTACCTCCGAGGCGATCGGCCCTACACGATCTTGTCGCGTGATAAGGCGGTAGCAACTTTGGTCACCCGCGAGCAACGGGGGGTCTCGCATCTCTTGGTTGTCCCAATCCGCCATGCTGCATCGATCCTCGATCTGACTGATGCTGAGTTGGCTGAACTGATGCGATCGGTCAGGGCAGCCGCTGCGCTAATTGATCGAGTCGAGAAACGACCAGGCATCGCCATCTGGCAGAACAACGGCCTCGCAGCCGCGCAAGTGATCGGGCACGTCCACTTCCATGTCGCCGGGACGCTGCCGAGCGGCGGCACGAATTTTGGCGACGTCGAAGAACTGACAATACCTGAGACTGAGGAAATTGCGGCGCGCCTGCGTGCCCTTGACGCGAACTAGACAGTAGAACCTGACCGCTCGCTAAACCCTACCCGCGGCGTCCTGGTCCACGGACTCCCTACCAGAGCGCGTCTTAGAGGGCCGAAGTGACGCAGAGGGTTCCTGGCTACGCTGTACCAGGTTTGCCGTGCTTTCGCCAACCATCCGCTGTCATCATCGGCAGGACCGAGCGGTTCGGGTCGTCCCTGAAGGAGCGGGGCCGGTCAAGGGGCTGGTCTTCGTTGTTTTCTTGTCCTCCGTCACGTTTGGGCGCGCCGAGTTGGGGATCGGTCCAGCGAAATCGTCGCACAGCGGTGCGCATGGAGTGCAGGGGAATCACAGCTGCGCTGCGCGAGCAGTCTTTGTTATGAGGAGTATGTGTTGAGCCATTGGGGCGGTACGTGGTTGGTGAGCCACACGCCGTTGGCGGCTTGGTAGAAGGTGAATCCGTGCTGGTGCATGCCGGCGGCGTCGATGGTGAGGACCATCGGATTGCCCCGGCGGGTTCCGACGGCCGCGGCCGTCTGCGGGTCGGCCGAAAGGTGGACATAAGTTCGGCCGCGGGGTTGAAGTCCTTCATCGCGGATGCGGGCTAGGAAGCGTTCGACGGTGCCGTGGTAGAGCAGTGGTGGGGGTGCTACGGGTGGCAGGTGCAGGTCGACCTGGATCGAGTGGCCTTGGGCGGCCCGGATCCGGTCGTTCTTGACCTCGAATCGTTGTTTGTCGGTGCCCGCGGCAAGCTGGTTGATCACGTCGCGGGTGATCGGCCGGCCGTGTCGGGCCAGCGCCGCAAGGAGGGTTTCGACGGCGATCCAGCCGCCCTCGTCGAGATTGACGCCGATGGTGTCGGGGCGGTGGCGCAGCACGTACGACAGGAACCGGCTCGTCGCCGCGATGTTGGTGGTCATGGCTGACGCAACTGGTCGAGGACTTGGAGGATCTGGGCGTGACGCTGACTGCGCCAGGCGCCCCAGTAGCGCACCTTCGGTAGGTCGGTGATGGGTATCCCGCGCAACCCGGTGGGAAGTTGAACACACCCGTTGACGATGGTGCACCCGATACCCAGCCCGACCAGGTGTACGAGAAGATCCCATCCATCGACTTCGGCGGCGACCTGCCAGGACACGCCCGCGTCGAGTAGCGCGCGATCCAACGTGCGACGGTGCGCCCGACCGGCGGGCGGTACCACGAGCTCCAATCCGTCCAGATCGCCAAGGCGCACCGCCTGCCGTGCGGCCAAGCGGTGCTCGGGACTAATTACGAGCATCTGAGGGTATGAGGCGATCTCCACCACCCCAAGATGCGACGGCGGGGGGTCGTAGGCAACAACGGCCACATCGGCGCTGCCGGCCGACACGGCAGACAGTGCTCGGTCCCGGTCAGCGGTAAGCATGCGAATCTTGTGGCCCTGCCGGCCAAGTTGTCTGATCGCGTCGGCGATGACCCAGCGAATGGTGCCGCGCCCGGCCGCGATAGTCAGCGTCGGCGGGGCGGTGCCCACCTCGCGCAGGAACTCGTCTACGCGCCGCTGGGTGTCCAGCGCGAAGGCAGCCAACTGCTCTCCGGATGCGGTCAGATGTAGCCGTCGCCCGTCCCGTTCGTACAGCTCGGTGCCAAGCGCAGCCGCCAGCTTCTTGATCTTCACATGGAGGGAGGGCTGACTGATGTGTAGCGCGGCCGCCGCCGCGGTGAAATTGCGATGCTCGGCGAACACCGCGAACGACCGCAACGCATCGGCTTCCAGAAGGTCCCGCTCCGCCATAGTCCACAACTATAGAACTAGCTCAGATCAATAGTTCCCGTGCCAAGGCACGGATAGCACGCTAGCGATATGACATCGAACATCGCGCCGCGCGAACCACGTCTCGGGATCGATATCGGCCGAGTCATCATCAACGGCCCCGCCCACCCCGCCGGCGGCGACACCGCCTTCTTCACCGGCGACCAGGACACCATGCTCGCGACCCCCGAGATGCCCGGTGCCGTGCAGGCCATCGCCCGCCTCGTCGGCCACTTTCAAGGAAAGGTGTGGCTGATCTCCAAGTGCGGCCCACGCACCCAGGCCCGAACCGAAAGATGGCTCGACGGCCACGACTTCTACCGGCGCACCGGGCTGCCGCCCAGCCACGTCCATTTCTGCCGCAGCCGCGCCGACAAGCGAACCCACTGCGAACAGCTGAAGCTCACCCACTTCATTGACGATCAACCGGAGGTCCACGCCGCGATCCGCGGCGTCGTGACCCACCAGTACTTCTTCGGGCCGCAACGCAATCCCGCGCCCAGCTACGGGATACAGACCCCAACCTGGGCCGACGTCGTGCGAAACATCGAACGGACCCTCCGCGAACACGCCGCCAGTGACGAAACCCTCAAAGGACAGTCGTAAAGCCGTGAGCCACATCCAACCAAGCCAATTGCGGCCATGTGCGGGCGCTACAACTTGCGGCGTCCAGGGCGAGGAGGTCGTCGCCCTGGACGATCGCAACCACCGGTGACCCGCCGAACAGTGCGTCCGCTCGGACGATCCCTTCCAGGCTGCTGATGGCCCGGACCGCGGCGCGGGGCCGGGATTGGTCGTGGAGACGAACACGAACGCTTCCATCGTCACCCAAGCACCGTAGAAGAGGGCACCGACAGTCGGAACGAGCTCGGAGAGCGGCACGACGTACACGAACGGGCAGATGTACGTGTGACCCGCGCAGGGTGGCCCGCGAGCGGTCCGGGTCATGAGAGTGCGTTCGACCGCGCCAATTGCAGCGGACATGCTGGCGCGCACCTAAGTCGTTCGCGGCTAAATGACACGCTGGTCCGGTGTGACGGTCTGAAGGGATAGGCCGAGTTGGAGCCCTTGCCGGGAACGCCCTGGCGCCGAAGATCCTCGGTCCGGGAGATCTCTTCGTTCACGCCTGGAGCGGGCCGGCTCCGTCGGAGTCGCTCGGAGTTCGCCCCGCGACGGACCGCTGCCGCCGCTGGGGAACGCCGGTCCACAGGTCGCGGTAATCCGAGTCAGAGCCGGGACGGAACCGCAGATACTCACCAAATTGATCGAACTGCGCAACAGTCATCAGGTATTGAGGCTCGTCTAGCCTTGGGAGGTTGACCCACGCGTAGGCCGAAGGTCGGCTAATGGCTCGCTCGCTTCCGGTCGCATCGGCGAACGTGTGGAGGGAGCGCCCCCAGCGGTCGGTCTCTACGCGTTGGCGCCTGTATACGATTCGCACGAGGCCCTGCGATTCGAGACTTCGGATCACGCTCTCGACAGCCTCGAGGGAACCGACGAGCTTCTTCAGATCAACGTTGGAGCGCCGATAGTGCAACAGCCCGTTCCGCACCTCCATGGCGTTTGATCCAAGGAGTCCGGCCGTCGCACCTCGCAAGGTCGAGTGGATCAAGTCACGACTCGCAGCAGTGAGATCCAGAAAAGGCGAAACGTGCCTGAACGGGAATCGCTGAACCGTGGCTTCATCGGCGAAGTCAGGTACAGAATCGACAGGTCGTGCTAGTACTCCAGCCGTAGATCGTGATCTTGGGCGTGTCGGTGCTGGGTATGGAGC
>CAZMXH010000353.1:2932-4081 GCA_964570165.1 uncultured Actinomycetes bacterium | reverse complement strand
GGTCGTCGGGGTCGGGCGGCACGACGATCTCGTCGAGACCTGCCCAACCTACGCCGAGATCGTGGCGTCGCAGCTCACTGCCGAGGAGGCCGCTCGATGACCACGTCCCAGATGCCTGCCGCTCGACCGCCCGCGTCGCCCGCTCGGGGGACTGGCCGGCCCGCCGCAGAAGCCGCTCGCCTTCGGCCGGACCGTCCGCCGCCTGCTCCGTGGGCTGCGGCCGGAGCGCGGGCCGCTGCTCGTCGCCGTCACCTTCACCGTGGTGAGTATCGCGCTCAACGTCATCGGTCCGCGCGTCCTCGGACACGCGACCGACCTGATCTTCACCGGTGCCATGGGGCAGCAGTTGCCTGCCGGGCTGACCAAGGAGCAGGCACTCAACGGGTTGCGCGCCCGCGGCCGGGACCAGCTGGCCGACATGCTCGCCGGCATGGACGTGGTACCCGGGCAGGGCATCGACCTCGGCGCCTTGCGGTGGGTGCTGCTTGGCGTGCTGGCGATCTACCTGGGTGCCGCGCTGGCTGCCTGGGCGCAGGGCTACCTGCTGGCCGGGGTGGTCCAGCGCAGCATGTACCGGCTGCGGACCGATGTGGAGGCCAAGCTGCACCGGATGCCGCTGCGCTACTTCGACCGGACCCAGCGCGGCGACGTGCTCAGCCGTGTCACCAATGACATCGACAATGCCGGGCAGAGCCTCCAGCAGACCCTGGGCCAGCTGCTGAACGCGCTGCTGACCATCATTGGCGTGATCACGATGATGGTGGTCATCTCTCCGCTGCTGGCCCTGATCGCACTCGTGACCATTCCGCTGTCGGTGGTCATCACGACGGCGATCGCCAAGCGCTCGCAGCCGCAGTTCGTCGCGCAGTGGAAGCACACCGGCGAGCTGAGCGCCCGGGTGGAGGAGACGTACACCGGCCACGAGGTGGTCCGCGTGTTCGGCCGGCAGGACGAGACCCAGGCGGCCTTCGACGCCGAGAACCAGCAGCTTTACGAGGCCAGCTTCAGGGCGCAGTTCATCTCCGGGCTCATCCGGCCGGCGATGATGGTGATCGGGAGCCTCAACTACGTGGCCATCGCGGTGGTCGGGGCGCTGCGGGTGGCGTCCGGGTCGATGAGCCTCGGCGAGGTGCAAGCGTTCATCCAGTA
>CAZMXH010000353.1:0-2922 GCA_964570165.1 uncultured Actinomycetes bacterium | reverse complement strand
CAACCTCGTCCAGTCGGGTGTCGCGTCGGCCGAGCGGACCTTCGAACTGCTCGACGAGCCGGAAGAGGAGCCAGACGCTGCGCCGGTCGCCGTCAGCGAGCCGCCGGCACGTGGGCGGGTTACCTTCGAGCACGTCTCGTTCCGCTACGAGCCGGACACGCCGGTCATCGAGGACGTATCGCTGACCGTTGAGCCCGGGCAGACGGTGGCGATCGTGGGCCCGACCGGTGCGGGCAAGACGACGCTCGTCAACCTGATCATGCGGTTCTACGAGCTCGACTCCGGCCGGATCACGCTTGACGGCCGCGACATCTCCACGCTGTCACGGTCACAGCTGCGCGGCCAGGTCGGCATGGTGCTCCAGGACTCCTGGCTGTTCGGAGGGACCATCAGGGACAACATCGGCTATGGCAACCCGGACGCCACCGACGACGAAATCCGGGCCGCGGCGGCGGCCGCGCACGTCGACGGCTACATCTCGGCGCTGCCGGAGGGGTACGACACGCTGATCAGCGAGGAGGCCGACAACATCAGCGCGGGGGAGAAGCAACTGATCACCATCGCGAGGGCGTTCCTCTCCGACCCTGCCTTGCTCATCCTCGACGAGGCGACGAGCTCGGTCGACACGCGCACCGAACTGCTTGTGCAGAAGGCGATGGCGGCGCTGCGCCGAGGCCGCACCAGTTTCGTGATCGCGCACCGTCTGTCGACAATCCGCGATGCCGACCTGATCCTCGTCATGCAGGACGGGGCCATCGTCGAGCAGGGCGACCAAGCCGAACTGCTGGCCAGGCGTGGTGCCTATTACCAGCTCTACCAGAGCCAGTTCACTGGTCCCGCCGTCGATGCCTGACTCGCTGGCTCCGTGGTTCATGCGGACGGACGCCTCCGCCCCTTACCGCAGGTCGTCCGTCGCACGCCCGGCCTTGACTGCTCTGCGCCAGCTACGGAGGCGGACGCCGGCGGCGATGAGCGCCAGTCCCAGCAAGATGACGTAGATGGCGATCAGCCACACGAGGGACACCGCCCCGGTCCCGGGAGAGACCGCCAAGATCACGCCGACGGCGAGGGACAGGACTCCTGCTACCACGAAGGCCCACTCGTGTGCGAGGCGCCTACGCAACGCGATGGCGCCGGCGATCGCGGCGATCCCGCTGATGATCGCCCATACTGCGATCAGGTAGACGAGCACCAGTGCGGTGATGCCCGGCCAGATGAACACCGCGATGCCCACCAGCACGTCGACCACCCCCCACGCCACCATTGACCAGCTGACTTCACGGCCCCGTGTCCCGGCGCCGGAGTAGATCGAGAACAACCCGTCGACGAGCACGTACGACCCGAATAGCAGCACCAGGACCAGCAGGGTCAGGCCCGGCCACACCATCGCGATCAGGCCGAACACGACCGCGAGCACCCCTCGGACCACGAGGACCCACCAGGTCCGGGTGAACGCGTACACCACATCGTCCCTATGCAGGCTCATGGCGCCTTGTCTCCTTCCGGTAGAGCATCCGGGCAGAGGGGAAGAGGATTGCCAGACCGACCATGGACGTGCCGACGACCAACATGGCCTTCCGTGACGCTCAGCCTGCGGACTGTGCGCCAGGCAGACCGGTGAGCACGGTGGGGACATACTCGAGCAGCTGCAGCCTGCCGTCGAACGTCCGGCTGCCAACCATGTCGAGGGCGACGTCGGGGTACCCGTCGAAGATCCGGTTGTGGCCGGTTCTCCCAGTGATCACCGGGAAGACGACCAACCGCAAGCGGTCTACCAGGCCCGCCTCGAGGAGCGACCGGCACAGGCTGAGGCTGCCGAGGGTGCGCATCGGGCTGGGGCCGTCCCGCTTCATTGCCGCCACCGCCCCTACCGCGTCCCCACTCATTAGCTGGGTGTTGGGCCACGACAAGGGTTCCTGCAGCGTCGACGAGAAGACGACCTTGGACGCGTTGGCGAGCCCGGCCAGGCTGGCGTCCTCGTCGGTTGTCTCGTCCGGGTGCGATGCCGCGGCTTCGCTGGACATCCCGGACATGAGCCGGTAGGTGTTCGCTCCCATCAAGAGGGTGTAGGCGCCTTCGGGCTGCTGCTCGAGCCAACCGAGATACTCGGGACCCTCGAGCCCCCACCACCCGGGCCAGCCTTCCGCGGTCGCGTAGCCGTCCAGTGAGACGATGAGATCCACCAACAGTTCCTGCATCGATACCGTCCCTGGGCCGCTGCCCGCCCCGGCTTGATCTCCGAACCATGTCTGCGATGACGTGGATGTATCCCCATAGCGCCTTTAGAAACTCATCGCCGACGGGCCGCACGCGCTATCCATCGAACGTCACGACGACTGAGGCGCCAGACCGTGTCGCGGCCGGTGCAGGACGGGCGCACGCTGGGAGCATGACAAACACAGCAGGCGGGTCGACGGGCCCGCGTATCCGTCCATTCCACATCGACATCCCGCAGGCCGACGTGGACGACCTGCAGCACCGGCTGGCACGGACCCGCTGGACAGACGAGCTGCCCCCGGCCGAACTGGCGGATCTGCCGATGGCCGGCCCGGTCCAACCTGGCTGGCAGTACGGCGTCCCGGTCAGCTTTGTGCGAGGACTGGTGGAGCAGTGGCGCACCAACTTCGACTGGCGCGCTGTCGAGGGCCGGCTCAACGCCTACCCGCACTACCTGACCGTGATCGACGGCCAGGACGTGCACTTCTACCACGTCCGCTCCGCCGAACCCGGCGCCACACCGCTCATCCTCACCCACGGCTGGCCCAACACGTCGTTCGAGTACCTGGGGTTGGTCGATGCGTTGACGGACCCGCGGGCGAGCTGGACGGCGACCGGATAGTCGGCGTGCACGTCAACCAGATCTTCTCGTTTCCGTCCGGCGACCCCGCCGAGTTCGAAGGGCTCACCCCCAAGGAGATGGAG
>CAZMXH010000352.1:0-4097 GCA_964570165.1 uncultured Actinomycetes bacterium | reverse complement strand
ACTTCCCCAGGCGCGTGCGCCTGGGGAAGTGCCGGCCGGCCCGCTGAACGTGGTCAACCGCCAGCGCCAGCAGCGGAAAGCCGGTCAGGTCAGCGTCTTGGCCAGCGCATCGCCGAGTTCGGGGGACAGTTCCGCGTCCTTGATGAGGTTGTCGTCCGCACCCCGTACGCGCAGCAAGGACGCGCGGCTGCCGTCGCGTAGTACGCCGACCACGACCCGGACGTCCGTGCGGTCCGGGTGGCGCTGTGCCCAGTCGACGGCGGCGTCGTCATCGCCTTCGGGCATCGCGTCCTCTGCCTCCGGCGGCAGCACGATCCGCTCGACCGCCAGCACGCACCCCACTACCGTCTCGGGCCAGGCAATGGTCGTCAGCAACTCTTCCAGCGACTTGCCGGGTAGGTCCTGTTCGATCGGGGTGAGCGTGCCTCTGCCCAGGCGATCGGCAAGGTCGGGCTGGCGCCGCTTCACCTCTTCGGTGGGCGCGAGCGCGTACAGCCGGGGCGGTTGATCCCATCCCCGGGCGGCCACGTGGCGTTCGATCTCGGTTACGGCGTCGGCTAGAGCCGATGGTTGCGATGCCATTACAAAAAGAGTGTGACACGCCGCAGCCCGCGGTGCCGGGTGGGAACCCGACCGGACAGTGAGATAGTTTCCTCTGCGTGAGCGACTTCCCCCGGTCTGGCGACCCGTTCCGTGGCCGCACGCCGACGACAACTAGGCGTTCGCGCGCGCTGGTCCCGACGCTGATCGTGCTGGCCGCGCTCGCCGTGCTGTATGGCGTCTCGGTCAACCTGCTCACCGAGCGGATGTGGTTCGACTCAGTCGACTTCACGACCGTGTGGTCGACGAGGTTGCTCACACAGGCGGGCCTGTTCATCATCGGCGGCCTGCTGATGGCGGCCGCGGTCATTGTCAACGCGGTGATCGCCTACCGGCTCCGGCCGACCTACCGGCCGATGAGCGTCGAGCAGCAGAGCCTCGACCGCTACCGCGAAGCCATCGACCCACTCCGGAAGTGGGTGGTGATCGGTGCGGCCGTCCTCGTCGGCCTGATCGCGGGTGGGAGCGCGTCGTCCAACTGGACCACGTTCCTGCTCTGGCGCAACGGGCGCGACTTCGGCCAGACAGATGCGCAGTTCGGCACCGACATCGGGTTCTTCGCGTTCGACTGGCCGTGGTGGCGCTTCCTCGTGAGCTTCGGGTTCGGTGCCGTGGTCATCGGCCTGCTCACTGCGGCGGTCGTGTACTACGTGTACGGGGCCATCCGGCTGCAGAGCGCCGGTCAGAAGGTCACTCCCCAGGCACAGGCGCACCTGTCCGTGCTGATCGGCCTGTTCGTGCTCCTCAAGGCAGCCGCGTACTGGCTGGATCGCTACGGGCTCGTGCTCGCCGACGGCGAGATCGGTGAGAACGACTTCACCGGCGCCAGTTACAGCGACGTCAATTCCGTGCTGCCGGCCAAGACGATCCTGATCTTCATCGCGCTGATCTGCGCGGTCCTGTTCTTCGTCAACGTGTGGCAGCGCAACTGGATGCTGCCGGGCATCTCGCTCGGACTGCTGGTGCTGTCGGCGATCCTGCTCGGCGGACTGTGGCCGTTCCTGGTGCAGCAGTTCCAGGTCCGCCCGAGCGAGCCGTCGCGGGAGCAGCCGTACCTGCAGGCGAATATCGACGCCACCCGCGAGGCGTACGACGTGGCCGACACCGAGGCCGAGCTGTACGCCGCAACGATCCAGACCGAGGAGGGCCAACTCGCCGACGACGCCGCGAGCATCCCCGGCATTCGGCTGATCGACCCCAATGTGGTGTCGGCCACGTTCACCCAGCGGCAGCAGGTCCGGGGCTTCTACAGCTTCCCGCAGTTGCTCGACGTCGACCGGTACGAAATCGGTGGGGCGTCTCGTGACATCGTCATCGCCGCCCGCGAGATCGACGTCGATCGGCTGCCGGAGCAGCAGCAGAACTGGATCAACCGGCACACGACGTTCACTCACGGCTTCGGCGTCGTAGCCGCGTACGGCAACCAGCGTCAGCCCAACGGTGCGCCGGTATGGGCGGAGGAGGACATTCCGTCCCGCGGTGACATCACCGACGAGCTGGGCGAGTACGAGCCGCGGATCTACTTCGGCGAGAGTTCGCCGGATTACTCGATCGTCGGTGCGCCCGAGGGCGCCGAGCCGGTGGAGTTCGACATCCCGATTGGCAGTGGTGACGACGGTGGCGAGCGCCAGGAGAACACCTACGACGGTGAGGGCGGGGTGCCCGTCGGCTCGTTCTTCCAGCGATTGCTGTTCGCCACGAAGTTCCAAGAGGCCAACATCCTGCTGACCGACCGCATCAACTCCGAGTCCGTTATCCTGTTCGACAGGGATCCGCGACAGCGCCTGGAGAAGGTGGCCCCGTGGCTCACGGTGGACGGCGACCCCTACCCGGCGGTCGTCGACGGCCGGGTCAAGTGGATCATGGACGGCTACACCACGCTCAACTCGTACCCGTACTCGCTCCGAGTCTCGATCGAGGAGGCGACGTCCGACTCCCGGGTACGGATCCCCGGCGTGGTGGCGCAGCCGCAGGACTTCATCAACTACATCCGCAACTCCGTCAAGGCCGTGGTAGACGCGTACGACGGCACGGTCACGCTGTACGCGTGGGACGAGGACGACCCGGTGCTGCAGACCTGGATGGACGCGTTCCCCGGCACCGTCCAGCCGCGGGAGGAGATCTCGGACCAGCTGATGGAGCACCTGCGCTACCCGCAGGACCTGTTCAAGATCCAACGGGAACTCCTCGCGCAGTACCATGTCACCGACGCGAGCACGTTCTACGAAGGCCAGGACCGATGGGTCGTGCCGGACGACCCGGCCAACCCGGACTTCGCGCAGCCGGCCTACTACCAGAGCATCCAGATGCCGGGGACCGATGCGCCGATCTTCTCGCTGACCACCACGTACACCCCAGCCAACCGCGAGAACCTGGCAGGGTTCATGGCGGTCACGGCCGACGCCGCAAGCGAGGACTACGGCACTATCAGAATCCTGCGGCTGCCTGGTGAGACCCAGATCGACGGGCCCGGTCAGGTGGCCAACCGCTTCGAGTCCGATCCCGAGGTCGCCACGGAGCTGTCGCTGCTCCGGCAGGGCGGCGCTGACACCATCACCGGTAACCTGCTGACGCTCCCCGTCGGCGGCGGGTTGATGTACGTGCAACCGGTGTACGTGCAGCAGTCCGGTGGTGCCGCCGCCACCTTCCCGGTGCTCCGGCGCGTCCTGGTCTCGTTCGGCGAGGACGTCGGCTTCTCTCCGACCCTGCAGGAGTCGCTCAACGAGGTCTTCCAGGGCGAGGCCGGCGTCGAGACCGAGGAGCCCGACGTCGTCGAGACCGACGTCCCGGACGAGGGCGAACTTGAAGAGGGCGCGCCGCCCGAGGAAGAGGCTCCCGAAGAGGAGCCGCCGGTCGACGCCGAGCCGCCTCCTGCTACTGGCGGCGACACGCAGGCCCTTCTCAACGAGGCGCAGCAGGCGTTCCAGGACATGGAGACCGCCCAGCGCAACGGGGACTGGTCGGCCTACGGTGAGGCCCTCGACCGCCTGGAGCAGGCGCTGAACGAATTGGCCGCGGCTTCCGAAGGCGGCGGCGGGTAGATCCTGTGGCGATCCGCGATGCCCTGTGGCAGTGGATTGGCACAGACCTACGCTGCGCGATCGCGTTGGCTCCTGTCACGTTTTCCGCACGTGTGAGGTGAGCCTGCGGCGGCTGCGGTAAGGCCTGGCCAACCTCAATGATCGTCGGTCTCCTCAATGATCATCCGTACGCCATCACGGCCATAGAAGCGCTCTGACCGCACGGATGATCATTGAGGAGACCGACGATCATTGACATGGCGCCGTCAACCGGTACGTCATCGCAGGTGATCTTCGCAACCCGGGGCGCCATCGGCGAAGTGGGAATCGTCAGATGAGTCGACGACCCGCCCTACGCGGGCATCCTGGATGAGTCAACGCGCGATTTTGCACTGCCCGCAGGATCCCGTAAGCTAAGTACTGCGACGCGGGGTGGAGCAGTTCGGTAGCTCGCTGGGCTCATAACCCAGAGGTCGC
>CAZMXH010000351.1:0-4139 GCA_964570165.1 uncultured Actinomycetes bacterium | reverse complement strand
CATCGATGATGGTCGGGCGCGCGGTCAGCCTGACTGTCGAGAAGGCCCCCGCCGAGCCGGGGGAGCGTGTGCTGTCTGTGGACGGTCTGACCGTCGTCGACGGCCGGGCCCAGGTGGTCGTGGACGATGTCTCGTTCGACGTGCGCGCGGGCGAGATCGTGGCGGTCGCTGGCGTCCAGGGCACCGGCCAGACCGAGCTCGCCGAGGCGATCGTCGGGCTGCAGGAACGGGTGACCGGTTCGGTCAGGCTCAACGGCACGGAGCTGCTCGGGCGCTCGGTTCGGGACGTGCTGCTGTCCGGCGTTGGCTTCATCCCTGAGGACCGGACGGTGGACGGGCTGGTCAGCAACTTCACGGTCGCCGAGAACCTGGTGCTGGACATGTACGACCAGCCGCCGTTCGCCTCCGGGTTTGGGATGAAGCCGTCAGTCGTCCGCGACAACGCACGGCAGCGGGTGAAGGAGTTCGACATCCGCGCCGAAAGCATCTTCACCACAGCGAGCACGCTGTCCGGCGGCAACCTGCAGAAGGTCGTCGTCGCCCGCGAGCTGTCGCGGCCGCTGCGGCTGCTGGTCGCCTCCCAGCCCACCCGCGGCCTGGACGTCGGGTCGATCGAGTTCGTGCACCGGCGCCTGATCGAGGAGCGCGACAAGGGGACCGCCGTGCTGATCGTCTCCACCGAGCTGGACGAGGTGAGCGCGGTCGCCGACCGGGTGCTGGTGATGTACCGCGGCAGGGTGGTGGGCATCGTCCCCGGCGACACCGACCGCGACGTGCTCGGGCTGATGATGGCAGGCGTGCCGCTGGATGACGCGGTCGGTCACGCGACCGACCGGCCTGGTGACCGAAGTGGAGGCGCAGGTGACTGACCCCCCTCCCGCATCCCGCGAACCCGGTGAGCCGCCGCCGCCGGTGCCCGCTTCTGTCGGCCAGCGATTCTGGCAGGAGCTTGTCCGTGGCAACGTGCTGGTCACCCTGCTGTCGGTGGTGCTCGCACTGCTGCTCGGAGCGATCCTGATCGTGGCGTCCGACCCCCGGGTGCGGGAGCCGGCGGGCTACTTCTTCGCTCGGCCGAGCGACACGCTGTCGGCGATCTGGACCTCGGTGAGCAGGGCGTACGCCGCGCTGTTCGAGGGCTCGATCTTCAACTTCGGCGCGCCCACGCTCTCTGAATCGGTCCGGCCGTTCACCGAGACGCTGACCAATGCGACTCCGCTGATCGCCGCTGGACTGGCGGTCGCGATCGCGTTCCGCGCGGGGTTGTTCAACATCGGCGCGGAGGGCCAGATCATTCTTGGCGCCATCTTCGCCGGCTACGTGGGGTTTGCGGTCCACCTGCCGCCGGTGATTCACCTCGTGGTCGCCGTGGCGGCAGGCCTGGTCGGCGGGGCCATCTGGGGCGGCATCGTCGGCCTGCTCAAGGCGCGAACCGGTGCCCACGAGGTGATCGTTACGATCATGCTCAACAACATCGCCGCCTTCCTGCTGCTGTACCTGCTGAGGACGGCCGCGTTCCAGCGCCCCGGCCGGCAGGACCCGATCAGCCCGTTCGTCGACGACACCGCGGCGCTGCCACGCCTTCTCCCCGACTCCCGGGTCAACCTCGGGTTCCTGCTCGCCATCGCGGCGGCCCTGGTGGTGTGGTGGGTGCTCGAAAGGAGCACCGTGGGCTTCCGGCTGCGTGCGGTCGGGCTGAACCCGCATGCCGCACGGACGGCTGGGATGTCGGTCGGGAGCACCTATGTTGTCGTGTTCCTCATGGCGGGAGCGCTGGCGGGCCTGGCGGGCGCGGCCCAGGTGCTCGGCACCGAGCGGTTCCTGAACACCGGCATCTCCGGTGGGTTGGGCTTCGACGCGATCACCGTTGCGCTGTTGGGGCGGTCCACCCCGTGGGGGACGGTGGCCGCGGGACTGCTGTTCGGCGCGCTCCGCTCCGGCGGAGTGACGATGCAGGCTCGCACCGGCACCCCGATCGACCTGGTGCTGGTCGTGCAGGCGCTGGTGGTGCTGTTCGTCGCGGCGCCGCCGCTGATCCGCGCGATCTTCCGGATCAGGGTGCGCGCGACGGGCGGCCCAGTGGTGACGGCGTCGAAGGGGTGGCAGGAATGAGCGTTGCCGAGACCGCCGGGACCCAGCAGACCCGGGTGGAGACCCGCAGTTGGAAGGCGCCGATCGCGTTTGGTGTGCTCGGCGTTGTCGCCCTGCTCGTGTTCGGTCTCACGGCGCCGTCGGGGGAGCAGAGCACCTTCCGGATCTCGACCGGGTCGGACTTCATCCAGTTCGAGCCGCTCGCGGTGCCGTCCCGGCTGGTCGGGGTCGTGCTCGGCGTGCTGTGCCTGGCGATCGCGGCGTACGCCTACCTGCTCGTCCGCCGGGCCGAGAAGGTGCCGCTATGGCTGTCGGTGCTGTTCGGCGTGGCGTTCGTCTTGGCATTCCTCACCTGGGCGGTCGCAGGGGCGCAGATCTCGCTGACCTCGCTGCTCCAGGGCGCGCTTGCGCTGTCGGTGCCGCTGATCTTCGGTGCGCTGTCGGGACTGCTGTGCGAGCGGTCCGGCGTGATCAACATCGCCATCGAGGGCCAGTTGCTGGCCGGCGCCTTCCTCTCCGGTGTCGTCGCCTCGCTGACCACGAACATATGGGCCGGGCTGGTCGCGGCGCCGGTCGCGGGCCTGCTGGTGGCGTACGTGCTGGCCACCTTCACCGTCCGGTACTTCGTCGACCACATCATCGTCGGGGTCGTGCTCAACGTGCTCGTGATCGGGCTGACCAACTTCCTGTTCAGCCGGCTGCTCACGCCGAGCCCGGACGTGTGGAACTCGCCCCGCCGGTTCCCTTCGGTGAAGATCCCAGTGCTGGGTGACATCCCGGTGATCGGACCGGTGCTGTTCAACCAGACCGTGATCGTCTACTTCATGTATGTCGTGTTGATCGTCGTCCACCTGGCGCTGTTCCGGAGCCGGTGGGGGCTGCGGGTCCGCGCGGTGGGCGAGCATCCGCAGGCAGCGGACACGGCCGGGATCAACGTGAACCGCGTGCGCTTCCGCAACGTACTCCTCGGCGGTGCCGTCGCCGGGTTCGGCGGAGCGTACTTCACCCTCGGCCTGTCCGGCGTGTTCAGCCGCGAGATGACAGCAGGACAGGGCTTCATCGCACTCGCGGCGATGATCCTGGGCCGGTGGACGCCGAGAGGCGCCCTGTTCGCGGCGTTGCTGTTCGGGTTCTCCAACAACCTGCAGAGCGTGCTGGGGATCGTCGGCACTCCTATCCCGAGCGAGTTCATGCTGATGACGCCGTATCTCGTGACGATCTTCGCGGTCGCCGGGCTGGTCGGCAGGGTGCGCCCACCGGCCGCCGACGGGAAGCCGTACATCAAGTCATGAACGTCGACTGGGCGGCGCTGCGCGCTGCCGCTGCCGAGGTGCGGGAGCGCGCCTACGCGCCGTACTCCGGCTTCCCGGTCGGTGCAGCCGCACTGGTCGACGATGGGCGGGTCGTCGTCGGCTGCAACGTGGAGAACGCCTCGTACGGCGTGACGCTGTGCGCCGAGTGCGGCATCGTGTCGGCGCTGGCCGCCGGTGGTGGCGGCCGGCTGCTGGCGGTGACCTGCGTGGGCGGGCACGGGCAGCGGGTGATGCCGTGCGGGCGGTGCCGGCAGTTGCTCTGGGAGCACGGCGGCGCGCAGCTGCTGGTCGATACGCCGGATGGCGTCGTACCGATGGGGCAGGTCCTGCCGCTGCCGTTCGGTCCGGACGACCTGCGCGGCTGACCGGTTCGTTCGCCGGCGGCGGAGGGCTCTGGCCGAGGAGCCGAGCGTCAGGCAGGATCGGATCGTGACCGAGCCGTTCGACGCCGTGGAAGTGATCGCCGCGAAGCGGGACCGCGCCGAGCTGACCGACGACCAGATCGACTGGGTTGTCGACGCCTACACGCGGGGGGCCGTCGCCGACGAGCAGATGGCGGCCCTGGCGATGGCGATCTTGCTCAACGGGATGTCGCGCCGGGAGATCGCCCGGTGGACGTCCGCGATGGTCGCCAGCGGCTCCAGGCTGGACTGGTCGGACGTCGGCCGTCCGACTACGGACAAGCACTCGACAGGCGGTGTGGGAGACAAGATCACGCTGCCGCTGGCCCCCACCGTA
>CAZMXH010000350.1:2915-4168 GCA_964570165.1 uncultured Actinomycetes bacterium | reverse complement strand
CCGGAACTGATCGACCTCGCGATCGAGCACCTTGCCCTCGTCATCACCGCGGTCGTCCTGGCGACGGCCATCGGTATCGCTCTTGGCGTGCTCGTCTACCAGTCGCGAGGTCTGAGCGATCTCGCTACGTCGGTCACGGGCACGATCCTGACCGTGCCATCGTTCGCACTGTTCGGACTCATGATCCCGCTGTTCGGTCTGGGGGCGACGGCGGCCATCGTCGCCCTCACGGCGTACGCACTGCTTCCCATCGTCCGCAACACCATCACCGGCCTGCAGAGCGTTGACCCGGCGATCACCGAGTCCGCCAAGGGCATGGGCATGGGCTACACCACGACGCTGGTACGCATCGACCTCCCGCTGGCGTGGCCGGTGATACTGGCCGGCATCCGGGTGTCGACGATGCTGCTCGTGTCCATCGCGGCCATCGCCTCATACATCGGTGCCGGCGGGCTCGGCGACTGGATCTTCAACGGACTGAACCGTGCAGGGAGCGTGGTCGCGATGCCACTGATCATCTCTGGGACGCTCGGTGTCGTCGCCGTGGCGTTCCTGCTCGACGCCCTGTACATCGGCATTGGGAAGCTGACGACCTCGAGGGGGATCCGTGACTGAGCTGATGATCCAACTGGAGGAGCTGACCAAGCGCTACCCCGGCCAGATCGCCGTCGATAACGTCTCGATGGACATTCCCGAGGGGGAGATTGTCGTCTTCGTGGGTCCCTCTGGGTGCGGCAAGACGACGACGCTGAAGATGATCAACCGGCTGATCGAGCCGACGAGCGGTCGCATCCTCCTGCAGGGCGAGGACGTCACCAAGATGAACCCCGACCGGCTGCGCCGCCGGATCGGCTACGTGATCCAGCAGATCGGGCTGTTCCCCCACCAGACGATCGCGGCGAACATCGCGACCGTGCCTCGCATGCTGGGCTGGAGCCGCCAGCGGATAGCCGAGCGCGTCGACGAACTGCTGACGATGGTCGGCATGGAGCCGGAGCACGGCCGCCGGTACCCGAAGGAGCTGTCGGGCGGGCAGCGGCAGCGCGTGGGCGTGGCGCGGGCCATGGCGGCCGACCCCGAGGTCATGCTGATGGACGAGCCGTTCGGAGCGATCGATCCGATCACCCGGGAGCGCCTGCAGAACGAGTTCCTACGGCTTCAGGCAGAGATCAAGAAGACGATCTGCTTCGTGACGCACGACATCGACGAGGCCATCAAGATGGGCGACCGGATCGCGATCTTCGGTGACGACC
>CAZMXH010000350.1:0-2905 GCA_964570165.1 uncultured Actinomycetes bacterium | reverse complement strand
GACCACCGGATCCAGCAGTTCGACACCCCTGAGGTGATCCTCTCGGCACCGGCCAACGACTTCGTCGAGAACTTCCTCGGCTCGGGCGCGGCGCTCAAGCGGCTGCACTTGCGCCGAGTCCGCGACGTCGAGCTGAGCCCGTGGCCGACGGCGATCGTGTCTGAGGACCGCGAGAAACTGCGTGGCGAGTTGCGAGAGCGACTCGCGGGCGACCCGGACCACAGCTTCCTGCTGATGCTCGACGCCAAGCAGCGTCCGGTCAGGTGGTTGAGCGGGCGCGATCTCGAACGCTCGTCGGGCCCGGTCGCCAATGTGGGGCTCCCCGTGACAGCCATCGTCCAGCCGCACGCGACGCTGCACGACGCTCTCGACGAGATGATCACCTCCAACGTCGGGTGCGCGGTCGTGGTCAACACGGACGGTGCGTACCAGGGAGTGGTCGACATCGACACGGTGATGACGGCGATCAACGCACTGCGCAAGGAGACCCGAGCCCGCTTCGCGGTCGGGGCGTGGCACGGCGTGGCCGACCCGCGGGAGGACGGGGGGCCGGTGTGACCGTCACCGTAACCGACCAGAGCCTTCCTCCGAGCGAGGAGCCGGTCGAGCAGGAGCCGAGCAGGCTGCGCAGAATCCTGAGGAATCCCGGCAAGCTCTGGGGGTTCGTGGGCGTCCCGTTGCTCGTCGTTATCGCGTGGGTCGCGCTGTACTCGGCCATGAGCGGCAGGGAGTTCGACTTCCAGGAACAGCAGTACATGAATGCCAACGCGATCGGGTCGGCGTTCCGGCAGCATATCCAGCTCAGCCTGCTCGCGACGTTGCTGGTGGTTGTCATCGCGGTGCCCCTGGGCGTGCTGCTGACCCGCCCGTTCGCCAAGCCATTGACGCCGTTCTTCGTCGGCCTCGCCAACGTCGGCCAGGCGATTCCGTCCATCGGATTGCTGTTCTTCCTTGCGCTGCTGATCGCGATTGGACCGCGTACGGCGGTGATCGGGGTCGTCGCGTACTGCATCCTGCCCGTGCTCCGCAACACGATGGTCGGGATTCAGCAGGTGGATCCTGCCCTGATCGAGGCCGGTCGCGGGATGGGCATGACCAAGGCGGCCGTGCTGACCCGCATCGAGATGCCGCTAGCGGTCCCCGTCGTCATGGCCGGCGTCCGTACCGCATTGATACTCACGGTGGGCACCATGACGCTCGCGACGTTCATCAACGCTGGTGGGTTGGGCGACATCATCAACGCGGGGATCGTGCACAACAGGGGAACCGTCTTGGTCACCGGTGCAGTCCTTACCGCAGGTTTGGCGCTGCTCATCGACTGGGCGGCAGGACTCGCGCAGGAGTTCCTGCGACCGAAGGGCCTGTGAGTAAAGAATCAACGAGGAGGAAATGATGACCCTGACTCGACGACCGTGGCTGCTCGGTGCGCTTGTAGCGGCCTCCCTCATGGTCGCCGCCTGCGGCGGCGATGACGACGGGGAGACCACGACGGACGGCGACGGCGAGGAGGCGACCGACGGCGAAGACGCCGCGGCGAGCCTCGAAGGGGCGAGCTTCACGGTGGGGTCGAAGCAGTTCACCGAGCAGCTCATCCTTGGGCAGATGGCGATCCTCGCGCTCGAGAACGCCGGTGCCAGCGTGACGGACCAGACAGGACTGGCGGGCACCGACATCGCTCGCGAGGCCCTCGTGGCCGGTGAGATTGACATGTACTGGGAGTACACCGGCACCGGCTGGCTCAACATCCTCCAGCAGGACGAGCCGATTCCGGGCGCGGAGGAGCAGTACAACGCCGTGGCGGAGTTGGACCTCGAGGAGAACGGGATCCGCTGGCTCGAGCCGGGTGTGTTCGACAACACCTATGCGATCGCGGCGCACGAGTCGGCGATCGAGGAGTTCGGCCTGTCGACGATCTCGGACATCGGGACGCTGCTCGAGGAGAACCCCGATGCCGCCACGTTCTGTGTGGCCGAGGAGTTCCTCGGACGGCCCGACGGGTTGCCCGGCCTGGAGCAGGCGTAAGGGTTCGAGTTCCCGGACGAGAACCTTGTCACGCTGGACGAGGGGTTGATCTACGACCGCACTGCCGACCGCTCGGACTGCAACCTCGGCGAGGTGTTCGCGACGGACGGGCGGATCGCCGCGCTCGACCTCGTGGTGCTTGAGGACGACCAGGGCTTCTTCCCGGTCTACAACCCCGCGATGACGATGCGCGACGAGACCTACCAGGAGTACCCGCAGCTCGCGGACATCTTCAACCCGATCATCCAGTCGATCGACTCCGAGACGATGGCCGAGCTCAACTCGCGGGTCGACGCCGGAGGTGAGTTCGAGGACGAGGTCGCAGAGGACTACCTGCGCAGCGAGGGCTTCATCGAGTAGACACACCCTCCCATTCGCGAGTTGTCAGGGCCGGACGGGACGCCGACGCAGGTCAGCGACCTGTCCGGCCTGACAGCTCGGAGTCAGAGGTCGCCGCCCTCATCGAGCAGGCGGCGGACTTCCCGATGCACGAGCCCTAGCCGGGCCTCCTTCACAAGTGGGATGTCGCGTCGCCGCCGGCGGACGTCGCCCAAGTCGATGTCCACAGTGAGCAAGTGCTCCTCGCCCTCCGGTGCTTCGGAGACGACGTTCCCCCACGGGTCGACGACATGCGACCCGCCCCAGAAGCGCATGTCGCCCTCCACACCGACCCGGTTCACCAACACCACGAACAGCTGGAACATCCGACCGTAGAACCGGGTGATGCCGCGCCAGTAGCCCTGAGAGTCGTAGCGCTCGGGAAACGCGCTTTGTGAGCTGGTCACCGGGAGCAGCAGCGTCTGCGCGCCGTCCTGGGTGGCGAGGAAACCGAGCTGCGGCTGCCAGGCGTCGTTGCACACCATGATCGCGGTCCGGCCGGTGC
>CAZMXH010000349.1:0-4170 GCA_964570165.1 uncultured Actinomycetes bacterium | reverse complement strand
GCCCCTCACCAGGCGAGTTCGCCTGGTGAGGGGCATAGCCGGGTGGTTTACGTGATCAATCGGGTGAAGCGGGCGGCAGTGAGAGACTGGGGCGCATGACGACGCGGGTAGCTGTGATAGGAGCCGCCGGGCGGATGGGCAGCGAGGTCTGCCGGGCCGTCGAGGCGGCGAAGGACCTGGAACTAGCCGGACGCTTCGAGGTGGACGACGAGCTGGGCGACCTCGCGGGAGCGGACGTCGCTGTGGAGTTCACCACCCCGGCCGCAACGGTCGGGAACGTGCTGCACTGCGTGCGGCGAGGGATCCACGCCGTGGTCGGGACGAGCGGCTGGGTCGACGAAAGCCTCGACAAGGTGCGGTGGGCGCTCGACACCAGTCCGGGCACCGGCGTCCTTATCGCGCCGAACTTCGCGGTCGGCGCGGTGCTCATGATGCACTTCGCCCGGCAGGCCGCCCGGTTCTACGAGTCGGCGGAGGTCGTCGAGATGCACCATCCGAACAAGGTTGACGCGCCGAGCGGCACCGCGGCCCGGACCGCCCGGCTCATCGCGGAGGCCCGGGAGCAGGCCGGCCTGCCGGAGATGCCGGACGCGACGGAGACAGAGCTCGAGGGTGCGCGCGGGTCCGTCGTGGACGGCGTGCGGGTCCACTCCGTGCGGCTGCGGGGCCTGGTGGCGCACCAGGAGGTGCTGTTCGGCTCGGTCGGCGAGTCACTTACGATCCGCCACGACTCGCTGGACCGGGCCTCGTTCATGCCCGGTGTACTGCTCGGCGTGCGCCGGGTCTCGCAGCTTCCAGGGCTGACGGTGGGCCTCGAGCACTACCTCGACCTGTAGCCCGCCGCCCTCAGGCGATCGCCCGCAGCACCGCCGTGGCCACGGCCGCGACAATGATCACGACCAGGAACGGCGCCCGTAGCAGGAGCGCCACGACGCCCACGCCGACGCCACCTAGCAGCCACACGTCGATCGCGAGTTGGCCGCCGCCGTCGAAGGTCTGGACGGCGACCAGCGCGGCGAGCAGTGCCACCGGCAACAAGCCGGCGACGCGCTGGACGTCAGACCGCTCGAGCCAGGCAGCGGGCAGCGCGAAGCCGGCCAGCTTGAGCAGGTAGCACCCGACGGCGGCCGCAAGAACGGCGGCCCAGATCACGATGCTCCCTCACGGGTACGAGCGCGGAGGCCGGCGAGGACGGCGACCGCCGCGGCGGCCAGCACCGGAACGCCGGCCGGGACGAGGGGGATGAGCACCGTCGCGACAAGGGCGCCGCCGAGCGCGACCAGCCTGCCGTTCCGGTCGCGTAGCCGGGGCCACAGCAGGGCGAGGAACGCGGCGGGGATCGCGGCATCGAGCCCTAGGCTCTCCGGGTCGCCGATCGCCGCGCCGCCCAGGGCTCCGGCCAGCGTCCCGATGTTCCAGCACCCGAAGAGCGTCAGCCCCGTGGCCCAGAACGCGTAGCGCTGAGCGGCGGGGTCGTCGCGAGAGATGGCCATCGCCGTCGTCTCGTCGATGACGAAGTGGGCCGGCACCGCAGCATGCCGCCCGCGCACGCCGAGGATCTGGGACATCGACACCGCGTAGAAGGCGTGGCGCACACCCAGCAACAGCGCGGCGGCGACCGCGGCGAGCATCGCACCGCCGCTGCCGATCACTCCGATGAGTGCGAACTGCGATGCGCCGGTGAACATCAACAGGCTCAGGAGCACCGTGTGTGGCAGGCTCAGGCCCGCCGCGATCGACACTGCTCCGAATGACGCGCCGAACGCGCCGGCGTACGCACCGATGCCCAGCGCGTTGCGGCGGATCGACGACCGTTCTGCGGAAGTCATCGTGACGACAGTATCGAAGAGCACTGACAGTCATGAAACAACTTTGGAATGCGAGCGGTGACGAGCGGCCGATTACGCTCGCGAGGGTGCTCTTCGAGAAGAGGTACTGGGCGGGCCTTACGGACGGGTCCATCACGGTCACGTTCCGGCGCTGGCAGCGTCCGCGCGTCATCGCCGGCCGGTCGTACCGGACCGCAGGTCAGATCCTCGATGTCATCGCCGTGACGGAGGTGGACACCGAGTCGATCACCGAGGACGACGCGGCGGCGGCCGGATACGCGGACGCGGCGGCGCTGGTCGCGGACCTGCGCGGTGACCCGGACGCGGCGGTGTACCGGATCGAGTTCCGGCGGTCGGACCGGCCGGACCCCCGGGCCGAGCTGGCAGCGCGTGACGAGCTGACGGAGGCGGAGATCGCCGACGTCGACCGCCGGCTCGACCGCCTCGACCGGGCGAGCCGCCACGGGCCGTGGACCCAGGCCACCTTGAGGCTGATCGCCGCCCATCCCGCGACCAGAGCGGGCGACCTGGCGGCGATGCTCGGCCGGGAGCGGACCCCCTTCAAGGTCGACGTGCGCAAGCTGAAGAACCTCGGCCTCACTGAGAGCCTGGACGTCGGGTACCGGCTCTCGCCGCGGGGCCGGGCGTACATGGCGGCGACCCGCCGTCCCGCTCCCTAGCGCGCCTCTCTGGACGGGCCCACGTGGTCGTCCAGCCAGTCATGGAGCGGCATCGTCTCCCGCCACACCGCGGCGACGCGAGATGCCGCCTCCGAGGTGTGGATCCAGTCGGGAGCGCCGAAGTCGAGCCATGCCACGAGCGTGCGATGGCGGAGCAGCTCGATGCGTGGGTGGTCCGCGTCGTAGCCGCGCGGCCGGGTCTTGAGCCGGTCGCCGTCGACCGTGTAGCCCGCCGCGCGCAGTTTCGTCACGAGACGTTCGAGACTTCCTCCTGCTGCCTCGTCGTCCACCGCGGAGCGGTACCGCGCCAGCTGGTCGGGCTCCATCTGGTAGTAGCCGACGGCGGCGAACAGGCCCGCGGCCGAGATGTGCACGTAGCCGTCGCCAACGGTGGCGCCCTGATGCTCCTTGTAGGGGTTCCTGTTCCGCGCGTACCGCAGGTCCCGGTAGGGCCGGAACAGGTAGGGCTCGCCGAACTCGTCCGACAGTTGCTCGCACAGCGCGGCCATCGGCGCCCGGACGCACGACTCGTAGGTCGCCTTGTGCTGCGTCCAGTAGGTCTTGGTGTTGTCGGCCTCCAGGCCTTCGTAGAAGTCCAGGGCCTCGAGGGGGAAACCGGTGAACGTCACGACAGTTCAGTATGCAGCCTCACCTGGCGCAGCGTCGCCGTCCCGTCCCCGGTCAGGTCGAGGGAGCGGTGCGCGCCGTCGGGAGCCCACCCGGCGGGCTCCAGGAAGCTCCGGAGGGCGTCGTCGCCGACGACCTGCCAGAGCCGGGCACGGGTGAACCCGTCGGCGCGCAGGGTGTCGACGGCGGCGGAGAGCAGCCGGGAGCCGTGGCCCGCTCCCAGCCAGTCGGGGTCGACGTGAAGCGCCAGGATCTCCCCGTCCGTGGGCCGTGCGTCGGGATCCTCCGACGGCGCGGTCGCGGCGAAGCCCACGACGGTGTTGCGCTCCAGTGCGACCAGAACCCGGTGCGCCGCGGTGGGCGGACGGGTGACGGCGGTGCGCCATCGCTCGGCGAACGCGGACTCGTCGATCCGCTCGAGCAGCGAGGCGGGCAGTACTGGCGCGTACGAATCCCGCCACGCGCGCGCTTGCAGCGCGCCGATGGCCGGGGCGTCATCGGCCCACGCGACACGGACGCTGCGGTCGGCCTGCGGTCTGCTCACAAGTGGCCGATCCTTTCAGGAAGCCACGGCGCTCCGCGATCCCGGAGCACTCGAAACCGATGCCAGACCCATTGTTACAGCTCACATCCATATGTGGTGGACATCTGTTACATCGCTGCCTAGGCTCGGACCATGGACGGTACCGATCCTCGCGAGGCTGAGTTCCTGGCGCTGATCGACGCCGATGGTCGCGTCGAGCCCCGCGACTGGATGCCGGACGGGTACCGACGAAGCCTCATCCGGCAGATCTCGCAGCACGCCCATTCTGAGATCATCGGCATGCAGCCCGAAGGCAACTGGATCACCCGTGCCCCGAGTCTGAAGCGTAAGGCGATCCTGATGGCCAAGGTCCAGGACGAGGCGGGCCACGGGCTCTACCTCTACTCCGCCGCCGAGACGCTCGGCGTTTCGCGGGACGAGGTGCTCGACCTGCTGCACGCGGGGAAGCAGAAGTACTCATCGATCTTCAACTACCCGACGCTTACATGGG
>CAZMXH010000348.1:257-4192 GCA_964570165.1 uncultured Actinomycetes bacterium | reverse complement strand
TCACGGCATGGACGCACCTGCCGAACGTGATCAAACGGGCCGCGTCAGCGGGCGGCCAGCCAGGCGCGGCCCACCTCCTCTTCGCGCTTCGCGGCCTCGAGCAGTCCTCCGTGGATGGCGTCCTCGATCTTGCCCCCCATGAGGGGCACCGATGCCTTGATCTTGGCGTTCACCGTGGTGACGGTGACCCCGCCGTCCCGGTGCAGGCGCATCGTTCCGCGCAGCGTCACGGGTTTGCCCACCATGTCGATGGCGATGGTGCCGTGCCGGGAGCCGTCCGGCGCGGCCGGCCGCCACACGTCCGTCTGATCGAGGTCGATCGTCCGGCCGACGAGGCGACGTAGAAAGTCGGGGACGTCCGGGGGCATCTGGCGCAGCAGCCGGATGGTGACCTGATCATCGGCCCGGGTGACTTTCACGTTGTGACCGATCGCGTTGGCCGCCCTCACCTTGCGGGCGATGAAGTCCTCGTCGACGAGCATGGCGAACACGTCCGCCGGGTCGGCGTCGAAGCGCAACTGGGTTCGCAGGTCCATGGCACCATCCTTAACGTACCGCCACGCGCTGGTACTCCGTATGGTGGCAGACGTGACACGGGACGACGATGCTACGCATCCGCCGTCGGCCCGGTTCGGCGAGGACGGCGCCCGGCTGACCTACGGCAGCTACCTGCGGCTCGAGAGCCTGCTTGACCAGCAACGGCTGCTCTCGGACGCCCACGACGAGCTGTTGTTCATCACGATTCACCAGGTGTACGAGCTGTGGTTCAAGCAGTTGCTGTTCGAGCTCGAGTCCGCCCGCGACGCGATGACCGACGGCAGGCTGTGGTGGGCGAGGCACCTCCTCGGCCGGGTCCACGAGATCGAACGGATCCTCATCGAGCAGATCGGCGTGCTCGAGACCATGACGCCGCAGGACTTCCTCGAGTTCCGCGAGCGTCTCGCGCCGGCCTCCGGCTTCCAGTCTGTCCAGTTCCGCGAGCGGGAGTTCCTGTCCGTCGCCAAGGACGAGAGCTTCGTCAGGCTGTTCCGCGGCCTGTCCGATGACGAGCGCGCACGGCTGTCGAAACGGCTGGCCGAGCCAACCGTGTGGGATGCGTTCCTCGAGGTGCTCCGCGCTCACGGGCTTCCCGCGTCGTCGGACGAGGAGGTGCGCGACAGCATGCTGGTCGTGGCCCGCGACCGGCCGACCTACCAAGAGATCTGGGAGCTGGCCGAGGGCCTGCTCACGCACGACGAGGCAGCGGCCGGGTGGCGGGCCCGGCACGTCACCATGGTGGAGCGAATGATCGGCACCAAGACCGGCACTGGCGGGTCGTCCGGCGCCAGCTACCTGCGGGGGCGCCTCGACCTGCGCTACTACCCCGTGCTGTGGGAGCTGCGCTCCTGGCTCTAGGGGTGCTGATCAGCGTTCGCGCCCGTTATGGTCGGAGGTATCCGCACGACGGTGTGCGGAGGCCGCGGTCGGCAGTCGAACGAGGCGCGGCGACCTGCGTCCGGGGAGCTGAGCCAGCATGCGCAACCGGCTTGACGATGCGAAGTCAGAGCTCATCGCGAAGGCCGCGGCGGTCGCCGAGCGGGGCCGCCGGCGCGCCGACGACGAGGCGCTGCTGAAGCGCTACTACCGGCACGTCGCACCTGAGGACCTTGTCGACCGGGACCCTGTCGACGTGTACGGCGCGGCCGCCTCCCACCGCCGGATGGCATCCCACCGGCCGCAGGGGACGTCCGCCGTGCGCGTTTACACCCCGACGGTGGACGAGCACGGGTGGTCTTCCGGTCACACCGTCGTCGAGGTCGTCACCGACGACATGCCGTTCCTCGTCGACTCGGTGACGATGGCGCTCGGCCGCATGGAGCGCAACGTCCATCTGGTCATCCACCCGCAGCTCGTGGTGTGCCGGGACATCAGCGGCGCGCTCACCGACATCCTCGACATGGACGACTCCGACCCAGGCGTCGCCGAGCGGAGCGACGCGATCGTCGAGTCGTGGATCCACATCGAGATCGACCGCGAGCCCGACCCCGACGAGATGCAGCGCATCGAGGCAGAGTTGCGGTCGGTGCTGCGCGACGTCCGCGAAGCCGTCGAGGACTGGCCGCGGATGCGGCGGCGCGCCGAGGACATCGCCGACGAGCTTGCCAAGAACGAGCTCCCGGTGCCGGAGGAGGCCGTCGCAGAGGCCGAGGAGCTGCTGCGGTGGCTGGTCGACAACCACTTCACCGTCCTCGGCTACCGGGAGTACACGGTCGAGCGGCAGGACGGCTCGGGGGTCCTGCGCGCCGTCACCGGTACCGGGCTGGGCATCCTGCGCGGCGACGAACAGCTGTCCGGGTCGGTTGCGAAGCTCCCGGCTGACGTCCGGGACCGGCGGCTGCTGGTGCTCACCAAGGCGAGCACCAAGGCGACCGTGCACCGCGACGCGTACATCGACTCCGTCGGAGTCCGGATGTTCGACGCGGCCGGCGAGGTGATCGGCGAGCGGCGGTTCGTCGGGTTGTTCACCTCCGCGGCGTACTACGAGAGCGTGCTGCGGATCCCGGTGCTCAGGCGCAAGGCCCAGCAGGTGCTCGAGCTGTCGGGGTTGGCTCCGACCAGCCACTCCGGCAAGGACCTCCTGCAGGTTCTCGAGACCTACCCGCGGGACGAGCTGTTCCAGACCTCCGTCGACGACCTCGCATCCATCGCGATGGCCGTCGTCCACCTGCAGGAGCGGCGGCAGCTGCGGATGTTCGTCCGCGCCGACGAGTACGGGCGGTTTCTGTCGTTCCTGGTCTACCTGCCGCGGGACCGGTACAACACCGAGGTCCGCGAGCGCATCCAGCGGCTGCTGCTCGGCGCCAGCGGGGGCGAGACGGTGGACTTCACGGCCAGCATCGGTGAGTCGCGACTGGCCCAGGTGCACTTCGTCGTGCGGATGCCGCCGGACCGCGAGATCCCCGAGCTGGACGTGCCCAGCCTGGAGAAGCAACTGGTCCGGGCCACCCGAACCTGGAACGACGACTTCGCCGACATACTCGCCGAACAACTCGGCGAGCAGGCGGTGGCCCAGCTGGCACGCCGCTACAAGAATGCCTTCCCCGAGGCGTACAAGGAGGACTTCCCCGCCCGCACCGCCGTTGCCGACCTGCGCCGGCTGGAGGATCTGCCACCGGAGGACGGGCTCGCGATGAACCTGTACCAGCCGGTTGGCGCGGCGCCCAACGAGCGCCGGTTCAAGCTCTACCGGACGGGTACGCCGATCTCGCTCACCCAGGTGCTGCCGATCCTGTCCCGGATGGGGGTCGAGGTCGTCGACGAGCGGCCGTACGAGATCGAGCGCACCGGGGAGCCGGTGGCCTACATCTACGACTTCGGGCTGCGCACCGACGGCATGTGGGCAGGCCAGCCCGAGGAGCTCAAGGGGCTGTTCCAGGACGCCTTCGCCGCCGTGTGGACCGGGGCGGCCGAAAGCGACGGGTTCAACGCGCTCGTGCTGCGGGCCGGGCTTTCCTGGCGCGAGGCCTCGGTGCTGCGGGCGTACGCGAAGTACCTGCGGCAGGCGGGGTCGACGTTCAGCCAGGACTACCTGGAGGAGTGCCTGCGCTCGCACGTGGAGATCGCCAGGCTGCTGGTGCAGCTGTTCGCCACCAGGTTCGACCCTGACCGCTTTGCCGACGGCGCCGAGCGGGACGCGCGGGCAGCGGAGATCACCGAGCGGATCCTGGCCGGTCTCGACGAGGTCGCGAGCCTGGACCAGGACCGCATCCTGCGGGCCTTCCACACCCTGGTGGAGGCGACGCTGCGGACGAACTTCTACTGCCGGGACGAGCGGGGAGCGCACCGTCCGGCGATCACGTTCAAGCTGAACCCGTCAGCGATCCCCGAACTGCCCGAGCCGCGGCCGAAGTACGAGATGTGGGTCTACTCACCGCGGGTCGAGGGCGTTCACCTGC
>CAZMXH010000348.1:0-247 GCA_964570165.1 uncultured Actinomycetes bacterium | reverse complement strand
GCAGGCGGTGAAGAACGCCGTCATCGTGCCCGAGGGGGCCAAGGGCGGGTTCGTCGCCAAGCGGCTTCCCGACCCCTCGAACCGGGAGGTGTGGCTCGCCGAGGGCGTGGAGAGCTACAAGACGTTCATCCGCGCGATGCTGGACGTCACCGACAACCGGGCGGCCGACCGTACCGTGGTACCGCCGGAACGGGTGGTGCGGCGCGACGGTGACGACCCGTACCTGGTGGTGGCCGCCGACAAGGGC
>CAZMXH010000347.1:0-4192 GCA_964570165.1 uncultured Actinomycetes bacterium | reverse complement strand
TTGCGTCCTCTACCAGGCCAATAGCCCTGGTAGAGGACGCAACCGGACCGTTAACGTGATCAAACCCACCACGGGTCAGGGCTCCGGGACCGGAGCTCCGAGTTGCTCTCCCTCGACGTCGGTGCTGCGTCCCTTGCGCGGCGGTTCGACGTCTGGATCACGGCTGCGGTCCCGTCCCGTCGCGAGCACCGAGCCGGCCAGGATCAGCGCGAAACCCAGCGCGATCGTGAGCGTGAACGCCTCGTTCAGCACGATGATGCCCAGCGCGATGGCGACCGCCGGATTGATGTAGGTGATGACGGTGGCACGGGCAGGGCCGACCTCGTTGATGAGCGCGAAGAACACGAGGAACGCGGTTGCGGTGCACACCACGGCGAGACCGACGACGGCTAGCGATGCCCGGCCAGACGGGGGCTCGGAAGGCCACTGGGCGATTCCCAGAGGCAGGTAGAACACTGCCGCCAGCCCTACTGACGCGGCGATGACGCCAAGTCCGGGCAGGTGCGAGAGGTAGCGAGCCAGGAGCAGCGGCCCGATGGCGTAGCCGAGCGCCACGCCGGCCATGGCCACGACTGCCCACAGGTTCGCGGCGCCGACGTCGAAGCCGACCAGTGTCGCGACGCCGGCGAATCCGATGAGCAGGCCAGCGACGCGCCGCGGGCCGACGTGCTCATGCCCCGTGACCCAAACCAGGATGGCCCCCACCAGCGGTACGGCCGCGACCAGCAGGCCTGTCAGCGAGCTGGAGAGCGACTGCTCGGCGTAACCGAGGAGTACCCACGGGATGCAGATCTCGATAACGGCAAACGCGAGGACGGGTCGCCAGTGGGGCAGTAGGGCGCGGAGATGCCCGCGAAGGGCGGCGATCGGCAGCAGGATTGCGGCTGCGATCGCGGTCCGGCCGAGGACGATTGTGGTCGGGGCGAACTCCTCGACGGCGATCTTGATGAGCAGGTAGGGGATGCCCCAGATCAGCCCCATCGCAAGGAACAGCACCCAGCCGCGTCTCGACAACGCCTCACTCCCTTTCCCCCGATATGCCCGGCGGGCAGCTTGGTTCGATCACGTTCGGCAGGCGGGCCCCCACTCCACCAAGCATGCAGACCTGCTGGCGTGGGGGCACGCCTGCCGAACGTGATCGAACCGCACGCAGCAGCGTCACTCGTGGCCGTCGTGGCGCGCGAGCTCGAGATCGTCGCGCGACGGCTTCTGGACGACGTCGGAGAAGTAGAACCTCGACAGCCGTGCGCGAAGCTTTGCCGACCGGCGGTGCGGGGCTGGAATGCCTCGCTCATCCGTCTCGGGGCCAAGCTCGAGCGGGGTCTGGCGTTCGTGAGCGGTGAGCTCGTAGGCGACCTCCGGCGACAGGGGCGAATGCACCTCGGAGTACTCGCCCTCCGGGCTCACGGTGATCACGCCGGACTCGGCACCGTGCATGACCTTCTCGCGGTCACGTCGCTGCAGGCCGAGACAGATCCGCTTGGTGACCCAGAACGTGAGCGGCACCAGCACGATGATCGACACCTGCATGGCCCGCGTGATCCACTGCACCGGGATGTCGAAGATCGTGGCCACGAAGTCGTTGCCGCCCGAGATCAGCAGCAGCAGGTAGAAGGTGATGAAGGCGGCGCCCAGGCCGGTGCGCACCGGCTGGTTGCGCGGCCGGTCGAGGATGTGATGCTCCCGCCGGTCGCCGGTGACCCACTGCTCCAGCCACGGGTACAGGATCAGCGGGATGAGAATCGCCCCGGGCAGCACGATCGACGGAATCAGCACATTCAGACTTATCGGGTACCCGGCGATGTAGAACTCCCACGCAGGCATCACCCGCAGCGCCCCATCGAGGAAGCCGATATACCAGTCCGGTTGGGTTCCGGCCGAGACGATGGACGGGTCATAGGGACCGAACAACCAGACCGGCAGGATCTGCAGCGTCGCACCCATCAGCACGGCGGCGCCGAAGACGACGAAGAAGAACCCGCCCGCCTTGGCGGTGTAGACGGGGAACAGCGGGTACCCCACCACATTGCTGTTGCTGCGTCCCGGCCCGCCCCACTGGGTGTGCTTCTGGTACCAGATCAGTATCAGATGGATCGTGACGAGGGCTATGAGCAGGCCCGGAACCAGCAGGACGTGGATGATGAACAGCCTGGGGATGCTGTCCTCACCCGGGAACTCGCCGCCGAAGATGAACGACGAGAGGTACGTCCCCACGACCGGGATCGCAAGCATGCCGCCCTCGATGATCCGCATGCCGGTGCCCGAGAGCAGGTCGTCCGGCAGTGA
This sequence comes from uncultured Actinomycetes bacterium, assembly GCA_964570165.1. Classification (GTDB taxonomy): domain Bacteria; phylum Actinomycetota; class Actinomycetes; order Jiangellales; family Jiangellaceae; genus JBMCTR01. The sequence goes on along the minus strand of CAZMXH010000347.1, from coordinate 1,906 downwards.
GTAGCCGGTGAAGCCGTTCGTGACGCCGAGGAAGAGCATCGTCACGCCCACGACCCAGTTCAGCTCGCGCGGCTTGCGGAACGCTCCCGTGAAGAAGATCCGCAGCATGTGGATCGACATCGCCGCGACGAAGATCAGGGCCGACCAGTGGTGGACCTGCCGCATCAGCAGGCCGCCGCGCACCTCGAACGACAGCTCGAGTGTCGAGGCGAACGCCTCGGACATCTCGACGCCCCGCAGGGGCGTGTACGCGCCGTCGTACTCGACGTGCGCCATCGACGGCTCGAACCAGAAGGTGAGAAACACGCCCGTCAGCAGGATGACGATGAAGCTGTAGAGCGCGATCTCGCCGAGCAGGAAGGACCAGTGGTCGGGGAACACCTTGCGGATGTTCCGGCGAAGCCAGTTGGAGGCGGTGATGCGCTGGTCGACGAAGTCGACGACCTTTCCCGCCCCGTTGACGACCGCGCTCATGTGTTCATCTCCCAGAAGCTCGGCCCCACCGGGTCGACGAAGTCGCTCTGCGCGACGAGATAGCCCTCGTCGTCCACGGCGAGAGGCAGTTGCGGCAAGGGCCGGCGTGCCGGGCCGAAGACCACCTCACCGGATTCGGCAAGGTTGAACGTCGACTGATGGCACGGGCAGAGCATGTGATGGGTGTCCCGCTCGTACAGCGTGACAGGGCAGCCGACGTGCGTGCAGATCCGCGAGTAGCACACGATCCCGTCGACGTGCCAGTTCTCCCGCCCTTCGGGCACGCTGAACTCGCCCGGAAGCATTCGGATCAGGAAGACGGATGCCTTGGCTCGCGAGTTGAGCCGGTCCGGACCCTCCTCGGGGAGATCGAGGTAGGTCTCCGGCATGGCGGTGACGAGCGATCCGATGTCAAGCTCCGACGGGCGGATGGGCTCGTACGAGCGGTCCCTGACAACGCGGACGCCCGCGTCCCAGATTGTGCGCTTCTTCGCGCCGTCGGGCCGGGGCCCGAGGTCGCGCAGCATCACGATCGCCGGCAGCGGGAGCAGCACCAGCGCGCCGATGAGCGAGTTGCGTATCATCTTGCGCCGCCCGAAGCCGCTTTCCTCGGCGCCGACCTCGAAGTCCTCAAGGGCGGCCGCGCGCGTCTCGTCGTCGCTGCGCAGCGGATGCCGCGAGTGCACCAGCTGGTGGCTGGTCATCAGCTTGCGGGCCCAGTGGATGGCGCCGATGCCGATCAGCAGCAGCGCGAGCCCCAGCGTGCCCCCGAGCAGCAGGTTGGACGTTTGGACGGTGTCGAGGTCAGCACCGGCTTCGGGATCGGTGCTGACCGGGATCGCCACGTAGGCCACGAGGAAGGCCAGCACGAGCAGCGCTGCCAGCGTGAACATGCCCGCTACCTGCCGCTCGGCGCGGCGCTCAGCTCGCTCGTCGGTATCGGTCAGCCGCGGCGTGGGCTCCGGAAGCCCGGGGTCCGGGATCGGGTCACCGGCCGGCTCCCGCCGCTCGATCTCGGTGCTCGTCGCCTGTTCGCGTGTCTGCTTGTCCCTCGAGATGGTCATGACCGCTTCGCTCCCAGCCACACCGCGACGCCGATCAGCCCGCCGATGCCGACTATCCAGCCCCAGAGGCCCTCGGCCACCGGCCCGATCCGGCCCAGTCCGAGTCCTCCCGGGTTGGGCTCGGATTTGACCGAGGTGAGGAAGGCGATGATGTCGCGCTTCTGCTCCGGGGTCAGTGTCTCATCGTTGAACACCGGCATGGACTGCGGTCCGGTGAGCATCGCCTCGTACATGTGCCTCGGCTCGGCCCCCGCCAGCGGCGGGGCATACTTGCCGTACGCCAGCGCGCCTCCCTGACCGGAGGCGTTGTGGCATTGAGCGCAGTTGTTCCGGAACAGTTCGCCGCCTCTCGCGACGTTGCCGCGATC
>CAZMXH010000346.1:0-4193 GCA_964570165.1 uncultured Actinomycetes bacterium | reverse complement strand
GTGGCAGGGTTGGTCGACTTCGGGCTGTACGTCTTCCACAACGCCCGCGAGCTGGTCAGTCAGGGCAGCGGCCCGTACTTCTACCTCCCGAAGCTGGAAGGCCACCTCGAGGCCCGGCTGTGGCGGGACGTGTTCCGGTTCGCCGAGGCGTTCTTCGGGCTGCCGCGCGGGACGGTCCGGGCGACCGTGCTGATCGAGACCCTGCCGGCGGCGTTCGAGATGGACGAGATCCTCTTCGAACTCCGGGATCACTCCGCCGGTCTCAACGCCGGACGCTGGGACTACATCTTCAGCATGATCAAGACGTTTCGGACGAGGGGCCAACGCTTCCTGCTGCCGGACCGGTCGGCGGTGACGATGACCGTGCCGTTCATGCGGGCATACACCGAGTTGCTCGTCCGAACCTGCCATCGGCGCGGCGCACACGCGATCGGAGGCATGTCGGCGTACATCCCTTCCCGCGATGCGCAGGCCAACGAGGCCGCGTTCGCCCAGGTCCGAGCGGACAAGCAGCGGGAGGCCTCGGACGGCTTCGACGGTTCGTGGGTGGCCCATCCCGGACTGGTCGGCGTCGTACGCGAGGTCTTCGACGAGGCGCTCGGCGCGCGCCCGCACCAGATCGAGCGCACCCGCGAGGACGTCTCGGTGGGCGCCGCAGATCTGCTCGACGTCGCAGCCACGCCTGGTGACGTTACCGAGGCAGGGATGCGGATGAACGTCGCCGTCGCGCTGCGGTACCTGGAGGCGTGGCTCGGTGGCCGGGGAGCGGTTGCGATCTTCGGTCTGATGGAGGACACCGCGACCGCGGAGATCTGCCGCTCGCAACTCTGGCAGTGGATCCAGGCAGAGGCCAAGCTTCCCGACGGGTCGACCGTGAGGCGAGCCCTCGTCGAGCGAGTGGTTGCCGAGGAGGCCGCGACGCTGCAGGCCGAGGTGGGCGCCGATCCGGCGCGGACGGCCCGCGTCGACCATGCCCGTGAGCTGCTCGAGCGGCTGGCGCTCGGCTCGGAGTTCCCGACCTTCCTGACGATCCCGGCCTACGCGTCGCTCGTCTGACGGCCGGCTTCCTCCCAGTTGAATGCCGCCTTCCGCTCCGGCACGGACTTTACGGTGCTCGTACTTCCTCGGACGTGCCACCCGCGCAATGCCGGCACAGGCGATCCCGCCACGGGTGTCGAATTCGCGGCTCCCCGCGCGACGCGTTGGTAGAGGCGAGGCTTACGACCGGGGCGGCAGGTGCCCCGGGGCTCGCCTCGATGTCGAAAGGTGGTGCGACCGATGCGAGTCATAGTTCTAGTCAAGGCGACGCAGGATTCCGAGGCGGGCGTGATGCCCAGCGAGGAAATGCTCGCGGCGATGATGAAGTACAACGAGGAGTTGGCGAAGGCGGGCATCCTGCTCGATGGCAATGGGCTGCATCCGAGCGCAAGGGGAGTCCGGGTGCAGTTCGGCAGCGACGGTACCCGGACCGTGGTCGACGGGCCGTTCGCGGAAACCAAGGAACTCGTCGCCGGATACTGGCTGTGGCAGGTCAGGTCGATGGACGAGGCGATCGAGTGGGTGAAGCGCTGCCCGGACGACGGCACCGGAGGCGAGATCGAGATCCGTCAGGTGTATGAGGCCGAGGACTTCGGTGACGCGCTCACCCCGGAGATCCAGGAGATCGACACCCGAGTCCGGGCCAAGGAACACCTCAACGCCTTGCGCGGCGCCGACGGCCCAGCAGTCGAACGCCAGTAGTAAGCGCAAGCCATGATCACCGGCGTTGCGTCACCGCATCGCGCGATGACGCTGGCCGAGCCAGTCCCGGACGGCGTGCGCCAATGGTTTGATGGAATCCATGAGCGATACGGACGTTCGCCGCACGATCGATGCGGTGTGGCGTATCGAGTCGGCCCGGCTCATCGCCGGACTGGCCCGAGTGGTCCGGGACGTGGGGCTTGCCGAGGACCTCGCGCAGGACGCCCTTGTCGCGGCGCTCGAGCAATGGCCCGGCTCGGGCGTCCCGGACAATCCGGGCGCCTGGCTGATGGCTATCGGAAAGCGTCGCGCCATCGACCATCTCCGTCGGCGCGAGCGTCTCGAGCGCAAGGTGGAGGCGCTCGGCCACCAGCTCGAGCCTCCGCCGGAGCCCGACGCCGAGATCGCCGACGAGATCGGTGACGACCTGCTGCGGCTCATCCTCATGGCGTGCCACCCGGCCGTGCCGTTCGACGGCCGGGTGGCCCTTACGCTCCGCCTGTTCGGCGGGCTGACGACGGGCGAGATCGCCCGCGCGTTCCTCGTCCCGGAGGCCACGGTCGCCCAACGCATCGTCCGCGCGAAGCGCAAGCTCGCGTCGGCGGGCGTGTCGTTCGAGGTCTCCGGCCGGCAGGAGCTGCAGGCCCGGTTGGACTCGGTACTCGAGGTGGTCTACCTCATCTTCAACGAGGGCTACTCCGCGACGGCCGGCGATGACTGGATACGCCCGGCCCTGTGCGAGGACGCCCTACGGCTCGGCCGGGTTCTCGCGGGTCTGCTGCCGAAGGAGCCGGAGGTGCACGGCCTTGTCGCGCTGATGGAGATCCAGGCGTCGCGGCTGCGCGCTCGGACGACCCCGGCGGGGGAGCCGGTCCTGCTGCTCGACCAGAACCGCGCGCGCGGGGGCCGGCTCCGCCTCCGCCGCGGCCTCGCCGCGGGGGAACGGGGCGAGGCGCGGAGCGAGCAGCGGGGGCCGGACACGCTGGAGGCCGCGATCGCGGCGTGCCATGCCCGGGCACTAACGCCGGAGGAGACCGACTGGGTGCGCGTCGCGGCGCTGTACGAGGCGCTCGCCCAGGTGCAGCCGACACCGGTCGTGGAGTTGAACCGCGCGGTCGCCCTTTCCATGGCGTTTGGCCCGGAGGTGGGTCTCGCGCTCGTCGATGAGCTCGCCGCGGAGCCGTCACTGCAGAACTACCATCTGCTGCCGAGCGTGCGAGCTGACCTGCTTACCCGGCTCGGCCGCGAGGAGGAGGCCAGGGCGGACTTCGAGCGGGCGGCGAGCCTCACGAGCAACTCGCGGGAGCGAGACCTGCTGCTCGCCCGTGCCGCCGGCCTGGCCCCTGCTGATACCTAGGCCGGCCTCTCCCCAAGCCGCGTGACCGAGACTCGGACCTGCTCACCGTCCCCGACCTCGCCGGTGAACGCGTCGTCGCCCGCCGGACCGTAGGTCACCGACTCGGCGAGCACCTCGCCGGCCACGAACTCGCCGTGCGTTCGCACTGCTTCGGTCACCTCGTCGGAGGCCTCGACGACCAGAGCTATCCGGTCGGAGATGTCGAGCCCGGCATCCCGGCGGGCCTGCTGGACGACGCGGACCACGTCACGTGCGATGCCCTCCGCGGCCAGTTCCGGGGTGATCTCGGTGTCCAGCAGCACGACTCCCCTGTCGCCGGGCAGCGGCGCGGCGTGCTCGGGGTCGGCCGTCACCAGGCGCAGGTCGTACTCGCCCTCCCGCAAGGTGACGCCGGCCGCCACGGGCGAGCCGTCCACCAGCGACCACTCGCCGGCCTTGACCGCCCTGATCACATCCTGCACGGCTCCGCCGACCCTGGGGCCGAGCGCCCGCGGGACGACGGTGAGCTCCTGCCGGCAGTAGGCACCCACGTCGCCGGTGACATCGACGTGCTTGACGTTCACCTCGTCGGCGATCAAGTTGGCGAACGGCCGCAGTGCGTCCGCGTCTGGCGAGGCCACGGTGAGCGAGGCCAGCGGCAGCCGGACCCGCAGCCCGCGAGCCTTGCGCAACGACAGCGCAGCCGAGCACACGTCGCGGACGGCGTCCATGGCCGACACCAGCGACGCGTCGGACGGCAGTGCAGCCGGATCGGGCCAGTCGGTCAGATGCACGGACCGGCCGCCGGTGAGCCCCCGCCAGATCTCCTCGGCGGTCAGCGGCAGCAGCGGCGCCAACACCCGGCACAGCGTCTCGAGGACGGTGTGCAGCGTGTCGAACGCGTCCCTGTCCCCGGTCCAGAACCGGTTTCGCGAGCGGCGGACGTACCAGTTGGTCAGCGCATCGAGGAAGCTGCGGACCGCCGAGCAGGCCCCGGAGACGTCATAGGCCTCCATCCGGGCGGTGGTGGTCTCGACGAGCTCGCGGGTCTTGGCGAGCACGTACCGGTCGAGCAGGTCCGCGCTGTCGGTGCGGCCGGTGGCCTCATAGCTCTCCG
>CAZMXH010000345.1:0-4196 GCA_964570165.1 uncultured Actinomycetes bacterium | reverse complement strand
GGTGACGCTGTTCCGGCCGCCGTCCGGGCCTGGTGTCCGCCTCGACACAGGAGTCGAACAAGGCGCGGTCATCGGTCAGAGCTTCGACTCCCTGCTCGCCAAGCTGATCATCACCGGTGCCTCGCGGCAGCAGGCTCTGGAGCGCGCACGGCGGGCGCTGTCCGAGTTCGAGGTTGACGGCCTGGCGACGGTGCTCCCGTTCCACCGGGCCGTCGTCGCCGATCCCGCTTTCGCGCCGGCGGACCCCGACCAGCCGTTCACCGTCCACACGCGCTGGATCGAGACCGAGTGGGACAACCAGGTGGCGCCGTTTGCCGCGTCGGCGGCGGGCACCGAGCCGGAGGCCCGGGAGCGGCTCACGGTCGAGGTGGGGGGCAAGCGGCTCGAGGTCGTCGTCCCCGCCGGGTTGGGCACAAGTGGCGCGAGCGGCGGGCGCGCTGCCCGTAAACCAGCGCATCGGAGCCGGACGAGCGGCGGCGGGCCGTCGTCCGGTGGCGACGCGCTCGCCTCGCCGATGCAGGGGACCATCGTCAAGGTCGCCGTCGAGGAGGGCCAGCAGGTAGAGGCTGGTGACCTGATCGTCGTCCTCGAGGCGATGAAGATGGAACAGCCGATCAACGCCCACAAGTCCGGTACGGTGACCGGGCTGGCAGCCGAGGTCGGCACCAGCGTCGCCAACGGCGCCGTCATCTGTCGGATCACCGGCTGATTGCCGCCCCCCTTCGGCGACTTGTCAGGCCGGACAACTCCGCGACCTGCGGCGTTTGTCGCGTTCACCCTGACAGGACGGTAGCGGGGACGTACCGCGCCCTGTCCCTTTGTGGCTCGCGAGGCATCATGGGTGTATGTCGAGCGGGTACGAGGAAGCGGGTGCGGCGCTGCGGGACGATCCGCTCTACGTCCACCCGGACGCCGAGCAGGAGCTGTCCGAGCGCGGCATCCCCTTCGACGAGGACGCCCGTGCCGCCGTCCGCGACTTGCTCGACGACGCGTCGACCGACATCTATATCGCCCTGCTCCCCAGCAGCGCCGACATTGACGCGATCGACGAGATCCGCCGCGCAGCGGGCCGGCCCGGTACTTACCTGGTGCTGCGGACCGACAGCCGCGGCGATACCTGGTCCGACGCGCTTCCCCAGGCGCAGGTGCGGCAAGCCGCACAGGACGCGAGCGGCTCGGGAAGCGTGGAGGCGTTCCTGACCGGCTTCGTCAACCGCGTCGACAGCCTCGTCGACGGTGGCGCCGGGCAGACCGGCAGCGGGTCGGGCTACATCCCGCTGGCGATCCTGCTGGCCGCAGGTGGCGGCGGGTTCCTGCTCTACCGGCGCCGGCAGCGGGAGCGCGAGACCGCTCAGCTGAACGAGGTGCGGATTGCGCTGGACCAGGACATCACCGCCTATGGCGAGGAGCTTGCCGCCCTCGACATCGACGTACGCAGCGACGCCGTCCCCGAAGAGGCGCAGGACGAGTACGCCAAGGCTCTCGACCTCTACGAGCACGCGAAGTCGACGGCCGACCGAGCCGAGAAGCCGGATGATCTGCGCCCCGTCACCACCACTCTCGAGCACGGACGCTGGCTCCTGGCGTGCGTGCGAGCCCGGGTGAACGGCGAGGAGATCCCGGAGCGGCGACCGCCGTGCTTCTTCGACCCGCGGCATGGTCCGTCGGTCACCGACGTCACCTGGGCACCTGACGGCGGAGTTCCGCGCGAGGTGCCCGCCTGCCCGGCTGACGCGATTCGGGTCCAGGAGGGTCGGGCGCCCGATTCCCGCCTGGTGCGGGTCAACGGTGAGGAGCGGCCATACTGGGAGGGCGGCCCGGCGTACGCGGGCTGGGCCAGCGGCTACTTCGGCGGCTTTCTCCCCGGCATGGTGCTCGGCACCATGCTCGGCACTGCGGTGCTGCCGGGTCCCGGGGCCATGGACGCGGGCGCCGGCGGATTCGATGGCGGCGGCTTCGACGCTGGCGGCTTCGATGGCGGCGGCTTCGATGCCGGTGGCTTCGATCTCGGAGGGTTCGACGCCGGCTTCTGAGCCCGCGCCGCCCACCCGGCCCATTGATCACGTTAACGACCCGGTTGGGTCCTCTACCAGGCCAGCTGGCCTGGTAGAGGACCCAACCGGGTCGTTAACGTGATCAATGGGCCGGGTGGGCGGCGCGGGCTCAGAAGCCGGCGTCGAACCCTCCGAGATCGAAGCCACCGGCATCGAAGCCGCCGCCATCGAAGCCGCCAGCGTCGAAGCCGCCGCCATCGAATCCGCCGGCGCCCGCGTCCATGGCCCCGGGACCCGGCAGCACCGCAGTGCCGAGCATGGTGCCGAGCACCATGCCGGGGAGAAAGCCGCCGAAGTAGCCGCTGGCCCAGCCCGCGTACGCCGGGCCGCCCTCCCAGTATGGCCGCTCCTCACCGTTGACCCGCACCAGGCGGGAATCGGGCGCCCGACCCTCCTGGACCCGAATCGCGTCAGCCGGGCAGGCGGGCACCTCGCGCGGAACTCCGCCGTCAGGTGCCCAGGTGACGTCGGTGACCGACGGACCATGCCGCGGGTCGAAGAAGCACGGCGGTCGCCGCTCCGGGATCTCCTCGCCGTTCACCCGGGCTCGCACGCACGCCAGGAGCCAGCGTCCGTGCTCGAGAGTGGTGGTGACGGGGCGCAGATCATCCGGCTTCTCGGCTCGGTCGGCCGTCGACTTCGCGTGCTCGTAGAGGTCGAGAGCCTTGGCGTACTCGTCCTGCGCCTCTTCGGGGACGGCGTCGCTGCGTACGTCGATGTCGAGGGCGGCAAGCTCCTCGCCATAGGCGGTGATGTCCTGGTCCAGCGCAATCCGCACCTCGTTCAGCTGAGCGGTCTCGCGCTCCCGCTGCCGGCGCCGGTAGAGCAGGAACCCGCCGCCACCTGCGGCCAGCAGGATCGCCAGCGGGATGTAGCCCGACCCGCTGCCGGTCTGCCCGGCGCCACCGTCGACGAGGCTGTCGACGCGGTTGACGAAGCCGGTCAGGAACGCCTCCACGCTTCCCGAGCCGCTCGCGTCCTGTGCGGCTTGCCGCACCTGCGCCTGGGGAAGCGCGTCGGACCAGGTATCGCCGCGGCTGTCGGTCCGCAGCACCAGGTAAGTACCGGGCCGGCCCGCTGCGCGGCGGATCTCGTCGATCGCGTCAATGTCGGCGCTGCTGGGGAGCAGGGCGATATAGATGTCGGTCGACGCGTCGTCGAGCAAGTCGCGGACGGCGGCACGGGCGTCCTCGTCGAAGGGGATGCCGCGCTCGGACAGCTCCTGCTCGGCGTCCGGGTGGACGTAGAGCGGATCGTCCCGCAGCGCCGCACCCGCTTCCTCGTACCCGCTCGACATACACCCATGATGCCTCGCGAGCCACAAAGGGACAGGGCGCGGTACGTCCCCGCTACCGTCCTGTCAGGGTGAACGCGACAAACGCCGCAGGTCGCGGAGTTGTCCGGCCTGACAAGTCGCCGAAGGGGGGCGGCAATCAGCCGGTGATCCGACAGATGACGGCGCCGTTGGCGACGCTGGTGCCGACCTCGGCTGCCAGCCCGGTCACCGTACCGGACTTGTGGGCGTTGATCGGCTGTTCCATCTTCATCGCCTCGAGGACGACGATCAGGTCACCAGCCTCTACCTGCTGGCCCTCCTCGACGGCGACCTTGACGATGGTCCCCTGCATCGGCGAGGCGAGCGCGTCGCCACCGGACGACGGCCCGCCGCCGCTCGTCCGGCTCCGATGCGCTGGTTTACGGGCAGCGCGCCCGCCGCTCGCGCCACTTGTGCCCAACCCGGCGGGGACGACGACCTCGAGCCGCTTGCCCCCCACCTCGACCGTGAGCCGCTCCCGGGCCTCCGGCTCGGTGCCCGCCGCCGACGCGGCAAACGGCGCCACCTGGTTGTCCCACTCGGTCTCGATCCAGCGCGTGTGGACGGTGAACGGCTGGTCGGGGTCCGCCGGCGCGAAAGCGGGATCGGCGACGACGGCCCGGTGGAACGGGAGCACCGTCGCCAGGCCGTCAACCTCGAACTCGGACAGCGCCCGCCGTGCGCGCTCCAGAGCCTGCTGCCGCGAGGCACCGGTGATGATCAGCTTGGCGAGCAGGGAGTCGAAGCTCTGACCGATGACCGCGCCTTGTTCGACTCCTGTGTCGAGGCGGACACCAGGCCCGGACGGCGGCCGGAACAGCGTCACC
>CAZMXH010000344.1:0-4210 GCA_964570165.1 uncultured Actinomycetes bacterium | reverse complement strand
AACTGCGCCATAGCCACGTGCCTGACCGGCCAAGTAAGGGTAACGGACTGTCCCGGCGAGTTCATAATCAACACGTCGACACGCCCGACCGTGCCGGCACGGGTCGGAGCGGTTGACTCATCTGGAGATACCTCCGCGTAAGGCGGGCTGCTGACTCAGCTGATCTCGTCCCGCGTGTGTCGGCTGATGGTCGGGGCCGCCGTTGGCGGCGCGAGTCAGCTCAGTGGCGGAGCGCGGCCCGGGTCGCGAAGGCGTCACCTGCGATGACATATCGATTGACGGGCCGACCTCGATGATCGTGGTCGGCCAAACCCATAGCCCATCCCGCAGCACGTCGCACACTGACTCACAGCACCGGCCGGCCGGTACCACCCCGGGGCTTCGCCGGCCGCAAGCTCGCGTGCTCAGCGGATTGCTTGCCGCAGGGCGCTACCCCTCCTCGATGGCGATGGGGATCGGCAGCGTCCCCGCGTTGTGCTCAACGAGGATCCAGCCTTCTGGTGTCTCGCGCAGTATCGACCAGGAGCCGTTCGACAGCCCGCCGATCGCGGTGAACCGCTCTAGGGGCATGCCGATCAGCGCCGCGATGCCCAGCCGCGCCGCTCCCCCATGCGTGGCCAGCACCGCCAGCCCGTCGTCCGGCAGCTTGGCCGCGATGTCGCCGATGGCCTCGGACACCCGTTGGGCCACCTCCTGGCGGCTCTCGCCGCCCCCCACCCGGAGCAGCGGGTCTCCCGCCCGCCACGCCGCATATTCCTGGGGCCAGCGTGCCGAGATCTCGGCGCCGGTCAGCCCCTGCCACTCATTGGCGTAGGTCTCGCGCAGCCGTGGGTCGAGGATTACGTCCTGGCCGGTCAGCGCCGCTAGTTCCGCGATCGTGTCCTGGGTGCGTCGCAGATCGGAGGAGACCAGCATGTCGGGCTCGAGCGCCGCGAGTCGCCGGGCCGCGTCGTGCGCCTGCTTGCGGCCCGCGGCGTCGAGCGGGATGTCAAGATGCCCCTGGTACCGGCCGGTAGCGTTCCACTCCGTTCGACCATGCCGCCACAGGACTACCCGCTTGACTACTCGGCGCGGCCGGCGCGCCCTATCCGGGCTGCCTCCGGCAACGGGATCGTGGGACAGTCCTTCCACAGCTTCTCCAGCGAGTAGTACTGGCGGTCCTCGGCGTGCTGCACATGGATCACGACGTCGTTGTAGTCCAGCAATACCCAACGTCCATGGCGCTCGCCCTCGCGGCGGATCGGCGTCGCGTGGAGCCCGCTCAACCGCTCCTCGATGCCATCGACCACGGCGCGCACCTGCCGATCGTTCGGCGCAGAGCACAGCAGGAACGCATCGGTGATGGCAAGCTGCTCAGACACGTCGAACGCGACGATGTCGTCTGCGAGCTTGTCGGCCGCCGCCTCGGCGGCCGCCATCACGAGCTCGCGGGCCCGGTCAGTAAGGGGCAAATGTCAACCTTTCGTCGCGTCGCGTCAGTTCTGGAGAGAAGCATGTCACGTCATGGGGTGCGGTAGAGGCCGCGTTTCGCGATGTACTGGACAATTCCATCCGGCACGAGGTACCAGATCGGCTCGCCGAGGCTGACTCGCTCCCGGCACTCAGTCGATGAGATCGCCAATGCCGGCACCTCGACCAGGCTTACCTTTCCCTCCGGCAGACCAGTGGCGGACAGATCGTGGCCAGGGCGGGTCGCCCCCACGAAGTGGGCCAACTCGAACAACTCGTCCAGGTTCCGCCAGGTGAAGATCTGCTCCAACGCATCGGCGCCCGTGATGAAGTACAGGTCCCACCCGTCGCCCCGCTCTTCACGCAGGTCGCGAAGGGTATCGATGGTGTACGTCGGGCCTGGGCGGTCGATGTCCACCCGGCTTACCGAGAATCGGGGGTTGGAAGCGGTGGCGATGACCGTCATGAGGTAACGGTCTTCGGCCGGGGCGACCTCCCGTCTCGACTTCTGCCACGGCTGGCCAGTCGGGACGAAGACGACCTCATCGAGCCCGAACCAGGCCTGCACCTCGCTCGCCGCGACCAGGTGGCCGTGATGAATCGGATCGAACGTCCCGCCCATCACGCCCAGCCGCTTGCGGTCGGTCACGTGTGTGGCCGTCCCTTTCCGAACGCGAGCGTGATGAGCAGCAGCAGCAAGAAGGCGAGCAGCATCCCGCCACCCCACATCTCGGGGGGCGCCGCCGGTTCAGCCTGCGTCTGAGCGGCAAGCCATGTCATAGCACCGAAGCCTACCGGGTCCGCAATCACTCGACGACGTGGCCGTCGCCGGTCACGACGTAGGTCGTGCTGGTGAGTTCGGGCAGGCCCATGGGCCCGCGGGCATGCAGCTTCTGGGTGGAGATGCCGATCTCGGCTCCGAACCCGAACCGCTCGCCGTCGGTGAACCGGGTAGACGCGTTCACCATCACGGCCGCCGAATCGACGGTGGCGGCGAACCGCCTGGCATTCGGCAGCGAGGTGGTGATGATCGCCTCGGTGTGCCCGCTCCCCCACTTCCGGATGTGCGCGACGGCCTCGTCCAGCGAGTCGACGACACCCACGGCGATGTCCAGCGACAGGTACTCCGCCGCCCAGTCTTCGTCGGTCGCGGCGACGACGGAGGAGTCGTACGCGCCGACCCGCTCGTCGCCGTGGACGGTGACCCCGGCGTCGCGTAGCGCTGCGAGGACGGTCGGCAGGAACTCGTCCGCAACGTCGGAGTGCACGAGCAGCGTCTCCGCCGCGTTGCAGACGCTGGGCTTCTGGGTCTTGGCGTTGAGGACGATCGGCAGCGCCTGAGCGAGGTCGGCCTCCGCGTCGACGTACACCGTGCAGTTGCCGACGCCGGTCTCGATCACCGGCACGGTGGATTCCTCGAGCACGCTGCGGATCAGCCCGGCGCCGCCGCGTGGGATGAGCACGTCCACCAGGCCGCGGGCACGCATCAGGTGCTTAGCCGGCTCGTGACCCGCCCCAGGGACGAGCTGAACCGAGTCCGCGGGTAGTCCCGAGGACGCCACGGCGTCCCGGAGCACGTCGACGATCGCCGCATTGGACTCGGCGGCACTCGACGACCCCCGCAGCAGCACGGCGTTGCCGCTCTTCAGGCACAGCCCCGTCGCGTCCGCGGTCACGTTCGGGCGGGCCTCATAAATGATGCCGACGACGCCGAGCGGGACCCGGCGCTGCTCGAGAACCAGCCCGTTCGGCAGCGTGTAGCCGCGGACGATCTCGCCGACCGGATCGGGCAATGCCGCCACCTGCCGAAGCCCATCGGCCATTGCCCGAACCCGCTTGTCGTCCAGCCGGAGCCGGTCGATGGTGGCAGCCGCCGTACCCGCCTGCTCGGCGCGTTCTACGTCGCCGGCATTGGCGGTGATGATCTCGGCCGCACGCGCCTCGAGAGCATCGGCCATCGCCGTCAGTGCGGCGTCCTTTGCCGCACGCGTCAACGGTGCCAGCTCCGCGGCGGCGGCGCGGGCCCGGCGAGCGGCTTGCTGAACGGGCGTCGCGTGGTCCTCCGTCATGGTCTCGATGCTAGCGACTCTGGCGCGCCATCCGTACCAGCTACCGTCGCAGCACGACCAGGTCGTCCCGATGGACGACCTCCCGTTCGTAGGCGGCGCCCAGTTCCCGGGCGAGCTCCTTGGTGGACCTGCCGAGCAGCGGAGGGAGCTCGGCGGCGTCATAGTTGACCAGCCCGCGCGCGACGGGACGGCCGCCCTCGTCGACCAGGTCGACCGGGTCGCCGGCGGTGAACGTCCCCTCCACAGAGGTGATGCCGGCGGGCAACAGCGACTTGCGATGCTCCACGACCGCCCGGACCGCGCCCGCGTCCAGCTCCAGCCTGCCCTGGCCGTACGCGGCGTGCTCCAGCCACAGCAGTCTCCTCGAGCGGCGCCGGGACGCTCGCGGAAGGAACCGGGTGCCGACTCGCTCCCCGGCCAGGACCGCGGAGGCTTCGGCGGCAGACGCGAGCACCACCTCGATGCCGGCCGCCGCGGCGATCCGGGCGGCCTCGACCTTGGTCTGCATCCCGCCGCTGCCGACACCGGACGGACCCGTGCCGCCGATGCGCAGCCCTTCGAGGTCGTCGAGGTCGCGGACCTCCGGAACCCGCCTGGTCCCCGGCTTGCGCGGATCGCCGTCGTAGAGCCCGTCCACGTCCGAGAGCAGGACGAGGAGCTCGGCGTGCACGAGTTGGGCGACCAGCGCAGCC
>CAZMXH010000343.1:0-4211 GCA_964570165.1 uncultured Actinomycetes bacterium | reverse complement strand
TGTCCAGCCGCGACTCGAGGATCTGCAGCAGTGCCTCCCCGGTCTTGCCCTTGGTCTTGTTGGCCTCCTCGTAGTACCGGCGGAACTGCTTCTCCAGCACGCCATAGGTGTAGCGTGCCTTCTGCTTCTCCTGCAGCTGGAGCCGGTACTCGCTCTCCTTCTGGCGGCCGCGCCCGTGCTCGCCGGGCGGGTAGGGCCGCCGCTCGTACGCCTTGTCCTCGCCGATGAGATCGACGCCAAGGCGGCGCGACTTCTTGGTGATCGGACCGGTGTAACGGGCCATTGATCTCGTCTCCTGGTTCTCGACTCGCGGGACGTCAGACTCGGCGGCGCTTGGGCGGGCGGCACCCGTTGTGCGCCTGCGGGGTCACGTCGGAGATCGAGCCGACCTCGAGGCCGACGGCCTGCAGCGACCGGATCGCGGTCTCCCGGCCCGAGCCGGGCCCCTTGACGAGCACGTCCACCTTGCGCATGCCGTGCTCCTGGGCGCGGCGCGCGGCGGCCTCGGCGGCCATCTGGGCGGCGTACGGCGTGGACTTCCGCGAGCCCTTGAAGCCGACCTGGCCCGCGCTGGCCCACGAGATCACGTTGCCCTGCGGATCGGTGATCGAGACGATCGTGTTGTTGAACGTGCTCCTGATGTGCGCGACACCCTGAACGACGTTCTTCTTCTCGCGGCGCCGCACCTTGGTGGTCTGGCGTCCTCTGGCTGGTGGCATGGTCTGTGGTCTCCTCGGATACGCTCAGCGTGGCTTACTTGCCGGCCTTCTTCTTGCCAGCGACGGTCCTCTTCGGACCCTTCCGGGTCCGGGCGTTCGTGTGCGTGCGCTGACCGCGGACGGGAAGGCCACGACGATGCCGAATGCCCTGGTAGCTGCCGATCTCGACCTTGCGCCGGATGTCGGCCTGGACCTCCCGGCGCAGGTCGCCCTCGATCTGGTAGTTGGAGTCGATCCAGTCCCTGAGCTTGACCAGCTCCTCGTCGCCGAGATCGCGGACCCGGAGGTCCGGGCTGATGCCCGTCTCCCGTAGCGTCTCGAGCGCGCGGGAGCGGCCGATGCCGAAGATGTAGGTGAGGGCGACCTCGAGGCGCTTGTCGCGCGGAAGGTCGACACCGACGAGTCGTGCCATGCGGCTACTGCTCCTTCTTCCATGCGGAGGTGTCCGGCGCACCGCGTCCCGTGCCCGCCCGTCGAACCGGCCCCGCCGAATCGACAGAGTGTTGCGCGCTCCGGGCCCCGGCCTCCGCGCCGGGGGTGTACCCCGCCCGGTTGTCCAGGCCCGGCGCCTGGACTCCCGCGATCGCGAGGCTGCTGGTGCGTTGTTCCCTGATTCTGTTGTCCTAGCCCTGGCGCTGCTTGTGGCGCCGGTTCTCGCAGATGACCATGATCCGGCCGTTCCGCCGGATCACCTTGCACTTCGCGCAAATCGGCTTGACGCTTGGCTTGACCTTCATCAGATCTTCTTTCGTGACGCGCGAGGGGGGCGCGTCCCGTCCCTCACGTCGTGGCTCATCGCTTACTTGTACCGGTAGACGATCCGACCGCGGGTCAGGTCATATGGGCTCAGCTCCACGACCACCCGGTCCTCGGGGAGGATCCGGATGTAGTTCTGGCGCATCTTGCCCGAGATGTGCGCGAGCACCTTGTGGCCGTTGGACAGCTCCACCCGGAACATGGCGTTGGGTAGCGCCTCGGTCACGGTACCCTCGATCTCGATGACCCCGTCCTTCTTCGGCATAGCCTCCGCGTTTCGTCGTCGGACAATCTTCGGTGTGGCGCACCGCGGCTGCACGCGTACGCACTGGACCCCGGCATAACAGCGACAGGGCATCGTGCGGACACTGAGGTAAGGCCACAGCAGGCCGACGTAAGAGTTTACGTGACAACGGCGTCCAGATGCCAATCCTGCCCAGCCGGTTGTCAGGCCGGACAACTCGCCGGCCTGCCGAGCCATGCCCGGCGACCCTGACAACTCGCGGAGGGCGGCTCGCTACTGGCTGCGGCGGTACGCGAACTCCCCCGCAAGCATGACCACTCCCCACGGGCCGGCCACCCAGATCGGCCAGAAAGGCTGGAGACCGGCCGTGACGGAGACCAGGAACCAGATCAGCACGTTGACGGCCACCACCGTGCCCCATATCCACCAGCCGACGTTGAGCGCCACCCGCGCCGCATGCCGGGCCTTCTGCCGGATCGGTAGCGGCGCCGGCGTCGGGGCGCTCAGCGGTCCCGTGCGCAACCGCGCAACCTGGCCCTGGGGCCGGCCAACCGGCAGGTCCGCGATCACCCGGTCGAGATCCTGGTAGGTACGGGCAGCGTAGGTGGACTCGAGCCGCTCCATCAGCTCGTCCTGCGTCAACCGGCCCTCGGCGTGCGCATCCCGCAGGATCGCCGCAATCCTGTCGCGGTCGGCGTCCGAGGCCCGCATCTGGGAACGCTGCGCCACACCTGCCAGTATCGCCCATCAGACCGCGGCAGGGCCATCAGGGATGTCCCTGGCCTGCCCCCTACGCGGACCGGCCCAATGTGGCGGGGCTCGCGACGCCAAGCTCGGCCAGCCGGGTGGCACCTCCATCCAGTGCGGTCAGCACCCAGGGACCGTCCGCGGTCAACGCGACGGTGTGCTCGAAATGAGCCGAGAGCGACCCGTCCGCCGTCCGCACCGTCCAGCCGTCGTCGAGCAACACCGTCTCCGGGCCACCCAGATTGATCATCGGCTCGATGGCGAGCACCATGCCGGGGACCAGCCGTGGCCCGCGGGCGCGCGTGCGGTAGTTCAGCACGTGCGGATCCTGGTGCATCTCGGTGCCGATGCCGTGGCCGCCGTACTCCTCGATGATCGAGTAGCCGCCGGCGGACGCGACGTGCTGCTCCACGGCGGTGCCGATGTCGCGCAGCCGACCACCTGAGCGCATCGCGCCGATGCCCGCCCACAGCGCTCCCTCGCAGGTCTCGAGCAGCGCCGTCACCTCTGGCGGCACGTCCCCGACGGGGACAGTCACAGCCGAGTCACCGTGCCAGCCTTCCAAGATCGCCCCGCAGTCGATCGACACAATGTCGCCGTTCCGGAAGGGCCGGTCCCCTGGGATCCCGTGCACGATCTCGTCGTTGACCGACACGCACAACGTCGCCGGGAAGCCGTGGTACCCGAGGAAGGACGGCACTGCGCCGCGAGCTCGGATCTCCGCGGCGGCCCGCGCGTCCAGGTCCCGCGGCGTCACGCCGGGTGCGACCTCCGCTCGCACAGCCGCCAGCGTCTCGGCCACCACCAGACCGGCCGTCCGCATCTTGGCGACCTCGGTCTCCGTCTTGAGCTGAATCACGCCAGCGATGCCGTAATGCGGTTCGCGACCTCTTCGACGGTCCCCACCCCGTCGACTCGGATCAGCAACCCCCGCGAGTCGTACAGTTCGAGCAGCGGTGCCGTCTCCTCGGCGTAGACCTCGAGGCGGCGCCGGACGACCTCCTCGGTGTCGTCCTTGCGGCCCTCCGCGGCCGCCCGTGCGAGCAGCCGGGAGACGACCTCGTCGACATCGACAACCAGCTCGACCACGCGGTCCAGGCTCACTCCCTGCTCCTCGAGCACCGAGTCGAGGAACTCGACCTGCGCGAGGGTCCGGGGGTAGCCGTCGAGCAGGAACCCCTTCTCGGCGTCGGGCTCGAGCAGCCTGTCGCGCAGCATCCCGTTGGTGACGTCGTCGGGTACGTACTCTCCGGCGTTCATGTACCGCTCGGCTTCCCGGCCGAGATCGGTGCCGCGGGCCACGTTGTTACGGAACAGGTCACCGGTCGAGATCGCGGGGATCCCGTACCGCTCAGCGATGATCGACGCCTGGGTGCCCTTGCCCGCTCCCGGTGGGCCCATCAGGAGAAGCCGCATCACCGTAGGAAACCCTCATAGCTGCGCTGCTGCAACTGGCCCTCGATCTGCTGGATGGTGTTGAGGCCGACGCCGACCATGATCAGGATGGAGGTGCCGCCGAACGGGAAGTTCTGCGTGGCCCCCACCGCCGCGATAGCGATCAGGGGGATCATGGCGACCAGCCCCAGGTACAGCGCACCTGCGGAGGTCAGGCGGCTCAGCACGTAGTCGAGGTACTCCGCGGTGGGCCGCCCGGCCCGGATTACGGGGGTGAAGCCGCCGTAAATCTTCATGTTGTCGGCGATGGGGTTCGGGTTGTACGTGATAGACAACTAGAAGAACGTGAA
>CAZMXH010000342.1:0-4219 GCA_964570165.1 uncultured Actinomycetes bacterium | reverse complement strand
CCGGTTCGGACTGATTTGACCGCTGTCTCGCTAGTCCGACCGCCGCGCCTCAGTCATTGTCGTTGCCGTTATCGGGAACTACGCCGATCACAACGTCGTCGCCGACGGGATGCAGCGTTCCTACATCCGGGTTCACGCTAACCACCGTTCCGCGTGAACGGCCGTTCGCGTCCTCGATAATGACATTCCACCGTTCAAGCTTCTCGATCGCGGTCTCCCGATCATCTCCAACGACCGGCGGTATCCGCTCGCACTCGGCGTCCTCGCCTACCGTTATGACGATCAGTTCATCGGGAGCAGCAGATTGCCCGGGCTCAGGCTGCTGGCTCAGGACGGTACCGGCACCCGAGCAGACAGGAAATGGCTGGGAGTCGATGTTGTTGAATCCGGCGTCCCTCAGTCGCTGGATGGCCTCATCCTCCGGCCTGTTGCGTACGTCTGGCACCTCGATCCTTTCGGGCTCCGGACGCTCGCAATCGGGTGGTTCGCCGGTCCAGCCGGGTGGGCAGGTCAGCGTGGGGGTCGGTTCCGCGGTCGGCTCGCAGTCCGGCGGTTCGCCCTCCGTGCCCTCGGGACACGTCGGGGTCGGCGTCGGCGTGTTCAGCGGCTCACCGACGTCCGCCCGGGGCGGGAACTCGATGACCGGCTCGCCTTCGAGGGCGCCCTTCATGAAGGCGGTCCAGGTCCGCGCAGGGACACCACCGCCGGGGAACGGTTCGTCATCGGTGCCGCCGCTGACAATGCCTCTCAGCGACGACTCCTCCCCGCCGTCACCGTTGTAGTACATGACCGTCGCGGCCAGTTGCGGCGTGAATCCCGCGAACCAAGAGGTCTTGTCCTCGTGCGTACCGGTCTTGACCGCTGCTGGGCGCTCGAGGTCGCGGGCGGCCGTCCCCGTCCCCTCGTCGCTTTCGACAACCTGGGTCAGCGCGTACGTGGCGTCGGCCACGACGTCCGCGTCGAAGACACGTTGCGGCTCCGGGTCGACCTCATGCCGCACGCTGCCCCACGGATCGGTCACGCGCTTGACGGTGTACCAGTCGGCGTGCTTCCCGCCCGAGGCGATCGTCGCGTAGCCCTCGGCCATCTCCACCGGAGAGACGTTGAAGATACCGAGCAGCGTCCGGTACTCGGAGACGTCCAGCGCTGGGCTGTCTTCCGGAATGCCGGCGCGGATGATGGCGTCCTGCACCTTCTCGTAGCCCAACTCGAACGTGAGATCCACGAATGCGGTGTTGATGGACTTCTCGGTCGCACGGACCAGGTCGACGTCCCCGTAGTCAACGTCGTTCTGGTTGTTCACGAAGTCACGCTCACCGAGGCGTTCGTCCTCGATCGGCGAGTCGCCCTGGAAAACGCTGTCCAGGCTGATGCCTTCCTCCAGGGCCGCGAGGAGGCCGAACGCCTTCATGGTGGAACCCGGCTGCAGCCGCGACAGCGCGTCGTTTCGAGCGCGTTCGACGTAGTCGGGACCGCCGTACATGGCAACGACCGCGCCGTCATTGGGCCGCACCGCCGCCAGGCCGACGTTCAGGTCCTTCACCGGGTCGCCGTCCTCGTCGGTCGGGAACTCCTGCTCCACCGCCTCCACCGCGGCCTGCTGCGCCTTCCGGTCGAAGGTCGTGATGACCCGCAGCCCGCCGGTGTGGATCTCCTGCTCGGTGAACCCGGCGTCGAGAAGTTCCTGCCGCACCTGCTCGATCAGGTAGCCGTCGGTGCCGCCGAACTGGTTGTCCTGCGGCTTCGGCTGTACCTCCGGAACCTCAGCGGCCTCTGCCGTCGCGGCATCGATCGCTCCGATCTCGACCATGCCGTTGAGGACGAAGCGGAAGCGCTCCTCGAACCGTGCCTTGTTCTCCTCGCTCGCGGTCGGGTCATACAGCCGGGGGTTCCTGATCAGCGCGGCGAGCGCCGCGCCCTCCTCGACCGACAGTTCTGTGACCGGCTTACCGAAATAGCTCTTCGACGCTGTCTGCACGCCGTGCAACGTCCCGCGGCCGAACCAGATCGTGTTCAGGTAGTCCTCAAGGATCGCCTCCTTGCTCATCCGCTGGTCGATCTTGACCGAGATGAACAGTTCCTTGAGCTTCCTCGTGAACGTCTGCTCCTGTGTCAGGTAGTAGTTCTTCACGTACTGCTGCGTGATCGTCGAGCCGCCGGAGCGGATCTCCCCGCCGACCACGTTGTGCCACGCCGCCCGGGCGATGCCGATCGGATCGAAGCCGCTGTTCTGGTAGAAGCTGCGGTCCTCGGCCGCGACCACCGCCTGCTGCACATGGACGGGAATGTCGTCGATCGGCACGATCTCGCGGTTCTCGGCACTGAACCGCCCGAGTTCGGTCTCACCATCGTTCCAGTAGATGATCGTGGCCTGGGTCCTGGCGAACTCGTTGCCGTCGGGCACGGGCGTCATCGCGTACGCCACCGCGACACCGATCACGCCCAGCAGGAACGTACCCAGCGCGCCGAAGCCGAGCGCCTTCCAGCTCAGCAGTTTGCGCCACCAGCTGCGGTTGGGCTCCCGCCGGGCCGCGTACCGCCGGTTGCCGCGACCGCCGTTCGATCCGTTTCCGCCGCGGCCACCCCCTGCCGCGCGTCGCGGCTGCGACCCCGCGGCGCGGCCATTGCCAGCCTGCCGAACCCCTCGCCCCCCGCTCTGGTAGTGCCGACCGCCGCCGTTGGGACGAGCCCATTCCTCACGTTGGCCCAGCGTTCCAATGCCCGAAGCCGACTCACCGCGGGCGCGCCCGCGACCAGCCGGACGTCGACGATGGCTACTCACTGGCGATCTCGGACGGGTAGGGGACAGGGGACATGCCCGAAGGCACCAGTCGACAAGAGTACGCCGGAATGCGCGACACCGCGAAAACCGGACATATCAGGCAGCGATGCCTAGTGCCGCACCAGACATGTTGTACCTCGAGCAAATGCTGTCCTATAGTCATCAATATCGGCCAGATGTATCGGCACGATACATCTTGCCGATAGTATTTCTGACAGCAAGGAGGGTCGCCGCCGTGGGCAAGCGTGCTGAGGCGCTCGAGTTGGCCGTACTCGGCCTGCTCCATGACGCGCCAATGCATGGCTACGAGCTCCGGAAGCGGGTCAACGCGTTACTCGGCTGGGGACGCGCGTTCTCGTACGGCACCCTCTACCCCTGCCTCAAGGAACTCGTGCGTCGGGGCCACCTGGCAGAGGACCCGTCGCCCGAGACCGACGCCGCTCACCTTGGGAGCCGGCGTGGCAAGATCGTCTACAAGCTCACGCCGGAGGGGAAGGAACACTTCGCCGAGCTTCTTTCGGAGGCTGGGCCGTCATCCTGGGATGATGAGCAGTTCGGTGTGCATTTCGCCTTCTTCGGCAGGGCGGATGTAGCCACGCGGATGCGCATCCTCGAGGGCCGGCGCAGTCGGCTGCAGGAGCGCCTCGAACTGTTCCGCTCCGCACTCCAGCGGACGCGTGAACGGCTCGATGCCTACACGCTGGAACTCCAGCGGCACGGCCTCGAGTCCGTCGAGCGCGAGGTCCGCTGGCTCGACGAGCTGATCAACGCCGAACGGGGAGCCGTCGAGCGCACATCCGAGGAAGATGTGCGGTCTGCTCGGCGGCCGGCTGAGGCCCGCTGGGGTTCCGGTAGCCGTCCGGAGAGCCCCGCTCACTGAGGAAGGGAAAGTAGAACATGACCTCGGTCCGTGTAGCCATCGTGGGTGTTGGCAACTGCGCCGCATCCCTGGTTCAGGGAGTCCACTACTACCGCGATGCCGATCCAAGGCAGAAGGTCCCTGGACTGATGCATGTGCAGTTCGGTGGCTACCACGTGGGCGACATCGAGTTCGTCGCAGCGTTCGACGTCGACGCCAAGAAGGTCGGCCACGACCTCGCGGACGCGATCAGCGCAAGTGAGAACAACACCATCAAGCTCTCTGACGTGCCTCCGACCGGTGTCACCGTCCGGCGCGGCCCCACTCTCGACGGTCTCGGCAAGTACTACCGCGACACCATCACGGAGTCGGACGAAGATCCGGTCGACGTCGTTGCCGTGCTCCGGGACTCGCGTGCCGACGTCCTCGTCTGCTACCTACCGGTCGGCTCGGAGAAGGCCGCGAAGTTCTACGCGCAGTGTGCCCTCGACGCCGGCGTCGCCTTCGTCAACGCACTCCCCGTCTTCATCGCGAGCACCAAGGAGTGGGCGGACAAGTTCACCGCCGCCGGCGTCCCG
>CAZMXH010000341.1:0-4230 GCA_964570165.1 uncultured Actinomycetes bacterium | reverse complement strand
GTTCGGCAGGTGCGCCCCTGCCGCGCCATGCGTGCAGCCATGCCGCGGCACGGCTACCCCTGCCGAACGTGATCGAACCCCTAGAACATCATCACCGCGGTCTCGCCGGACGCCCACGCCCAGTACAGCCGTAGCCGCAGCACGTACTCCCGGCCCTTGAACAGCTTCACCGCGAACCTTGCGTTGCGGTCGGTGCCGCTGTCGTCGTCACCGGCTCGGAACCGCGGCTTCCCCTCGACCTGCTCGAACAGCGTCAGGACCGTGTCGGCGTGCCCGAAGGTCTGGAACGTGTACACGCGGGTGGCCTCCGGACGGACGGCGAAGGCGATTTGCTGCCCGGACGCGAGCGCAAGCTTCCTGGACTCGAGCGGTTCGAGCACCGGCAGGCTCGGCTCTGCCGGCGGGTAGAAGTGCCGGATCCATTCGATGTCGTTCTCGGACAGGTTCGGCGCCGGTACCAGCGGGTTCGACTGGAACTCCTCCGGTACGCGGATGAGCCCGGCCGGGAACTGGTAGTGCATGATCGAGTCGCGGTCCCAGTCCGACCCGCGGATGCGATCAGGGCTGATCTTCCGAAGGATGTTATAGAAAGTGGTGTCACGGTCCCAGTTGTTCGGCGGTCCGGCGAAGAAATGGTAGACGGCCTCCTCGTCCCACACGATGCCGGCGTTCGGGTTCTGGTGCTCGTGCGGCAGGCCCAGGGTGTGCCCGATCTCGTGTAGAGCCGTGTCGAAGCCGTAGCTCCAGCCAGCGAGCACCCACCCGAAGTTCATCGTCCGGTCGTTCATCGGCCGTCCGAGGACCTGTCGCCCGACGTACGACCACGAGCCATCGCTGTGGTCGAACCCGATGCGCACCTCGGCCTCGGCGGGGTCGTCCACCTCGATGAACGACAGCCCGATGCCGACCTGCGTCCACCCGTCGAACGCGGCCCGGACCACGTCACGGTCGTCCGACGTCCCGGTCCAGCGCTCAACGGTGGTGAGGAAGTGGTACCGAAGCTCGGTGCCGCTCACCCACTTGTCGGCGAAGAGCAGGATCGCCGCGGACCGCGCAGGGTCCGTCCCCGGCGGAAACTGGCGGGGGACGACGTCGGGGACCGCGCAGTGCCCGGCACGGAGAATGTCCTCCGGGCTCCGTGCTGCCTCGGCGACTGTCGTGGCCATGTCGCACTCCTCCGGCAGAGCCGCCCGCATCCCGCGGCGTGATCACTCGAAAGGTATGCCCGTCCCGCGGAGTCGTCCAGTGCCTGGTCCGAACCGCCGGTCAGAGGTTCCGGACGTCGGCTGCCGACGTCAGCCCGAGCGCCCGCTCGGCTACCGACCGGCAGGCTGCGACGTCCAGCTCGCGGACGGCCTGCTTGACCGTCGGCACAGCGCGCGGCGTGACACTGAGCTCGTCGACGCCGAGCCCCAGCAGCAACGGGACGGCGACCGGGTCGGACGCAACCTCACCGCACACGGCGACCCGGGCACGCCCGGACGCGGCGCGGCACACGTGGTCCACCAGCCGGAGCACCGCCGGGTCGAGCGGGTCGGCCAGCGCCGCGACCGCGTTGTCGGCCCGGTCAGCGGCCAGCGTGTACTGGGCGAGGTCGTTCGTACCGATGCTCAGGAAGTCCACGTGCGGGACGAGCGTGCCGGCCTTCAGCGCGGCCGCCGGCACCTCGACCATGGCGCCGACCTCCATCCCGTCCGGGAGAGAACCGCCCGCGGCCTCGTCCAGCAGGCGCCGCGCCGCCAGCAACTCGCCGACGTGGGTGACCATCGGGAACATGACGCTGACCGGCGCGTCACGGGCGGCCCGGCACAGCGCTCGAAGCTGGTCGCGCAGCATTCCGGGACGAGCGAGCGCCAGACGGATGCCGCGCAACCCCAGAAACGGGTTCGCCTCAACCGGTTGGTCGACGTATGACAGCGGCTTGTCGCCGCCGACGTCGAGCGTCCGGAACACCGCGCCGCGCCCGTCGAGCGCCCCGGCTATCTCCCGGTAGGTGGCCTCCTGCTCGTCGATCGACGGTGCGGCGGCCCTGCCGAGGAAGACGAACTCCGTGCGGACGAGCCCGGCGGAGTCGGCGCCGTGGGCGACCGCGGCGGCCGCGTCCTCGGCGCTGCCCACGTTGGCGGCGACGTGGACGGTGCGGCCGTCCCGGGTCACGGCCGGCTGCCTGGCCGCGGCCATGGCGGTGGTGAACCGGCGCTCCTCCTCGGCGGCTTGGGCCTGGAAGGCCGCAAGCGCGTCGGGATCGGGGTCGACCGCGAGCCGCCCGCTCGTGCCGTCCAGCGCCACGGTGGTGCCCTCGGCGGTGTGGAGCACCGCCGGCCCGGCGCCGACGACCGCAGGGATGCCCCGCGCCCGCGCCAGGATCGCGCTGTGCGCCGTGGGGCTGCCGTACGCGAGCACGACACCGTCGACGATCGCGGGGTCCAGGACGGCGGCCTGGGTGGGGGTGAGGTCAGCGGCGATGAGCACGCCGGGCCGGACATCGGTAACGGCGGGCCGGCCGAGCATCGCCAGCAGCACCTGCTCGCGCAGCCCGCGCACGTCTGCCGCCCGGGCACGCTGGTACTCGTCGGGCAGCGCCTCCAGGTCGTTGGCTGCGCCAACCATCGCCTCGGACCAGGCATGCGGCGCGGACCGTCCGGCCTCGATGCGCTGGCGGACGTCGCCAAGCAGTTGGGGATCGCCGAGCAGCATCAGGTGGGCGTCGAAGATCGCGGCCTCGGGCTCGCCCGCCCCCCGAGCCGTCCGATCGCGGGTCTCGGCGATCTCGCGGCTGGCCGACGCAACGGCGGTACGAACCCGCCGCCACTCCTCGTCCGGGTCGGAGGCCGACTGGTCAACGCCGCTCAGATCGACCGCGGGAGCGGCGAGCAGCCGGGCCGGTCCGATCGCGATCCCCGGTGACGCGGGGAGCGGTCCGTCCGACGGCACCAGTGGCTCGTCCACCTGCCTCGGTGCGGTTTCCTCCGCAGCCGTAATCGCGTCCCCTGCGTCGAACCGGCGGGCGGCCATCGCGACGATGTGCTCGACGGCCTCCTTGGCCTGGTTGCCGGTGGCGGTCACCTCGATCTCGTGACCCTTCAGCGCGCCCAGCGTCGCGACCCGTGTCAGGCTCGAGCCGGGGACGGCCTCCGACCCGGTGCTGCGGTTGCGCAGCCGGACCTGCGCGTCCAGGGCGCGGATCTCCGCGACCAGCTTGGCCGCTGGCCGGGCGTGCAGCCCATGCTCGTTCGTCAGGACGAAGGTCGCACGGGCGGACGGTTCGCCGTCCTCGGCGGGAGGTTGTCTCTCCGCCGGCGCCCGCAGGTGCGACTGCTTGCCGGAGAGCGCGGCCGTGGCCTCCGCCTCGACCTCGGCGAGCGTCCCACCGGCGCCGGCCGTGACGGTGGCGGCCACGAGGCCCTCCACGAGCGGCGCCGCGCACAACCGGACCCGTTCGGCGACGGCCGGGTCGAGCAGGTCGCGCGCCATCTCGGCGGACAGCACCGCGCTGCCGAGGTCCATCAGGACGAGAACCCCGCTGCTGCCGTCGTCCACCTCCTCGATGGCGGCCTGCACCCGGACGGCGTCCGTCCCGAACGCACCGTCGTCCAGCCCTGCGGCGACGGCGATTCGGACGGGCCGTCCGTGCAGCATCTCGGACGCGAGGTCGACGGCGGCTTGCGCCAACGCGTGGCTGTGCGCGACGACAACGATGCCGACGGTGCCGACGGTGCCGTTTGTGCCGAGCATGCTGCCCTGCAGCCTCAGACCAGCGCGTCGGCTGCCGCCCGCACGAGCAGGGCCGCGCTGGTCGCGCCCGGATCCTGGTGGCCGATGCTGCGCTCGCCGAGGTAGGAGGCCCGGCCCTTGCGGGCGAGCATCGGGATGGTCGCGTCGCGCCCCGCCTCGGCGGCGGCCGCCGCGGCCTCCAGCGCGGCGCTCAGCCCGTCCCCGTTGGCGAGCGTCTCGTCCAGCGCGTCAGCGGCCGGGGCGAGCGCGTCGTACATCGTCTTGTCGCCGGCCTCGGCCTTGCCGCGGGCCACGACGCCGTCCAGGCCGGCGCGCAGCGACTTCGCGAAGCCGGCCGGGTCGAGCTCACCGACGTCGCCGGATGCCGCCGAGAACCGCAGGAAGAACGTCCCGTACAGCGGCCCCGCCGCGCCGCCGACCGTGCTCACGCGGGTCATGCCCACCTGCTTGAACAGCGCCGCGACGGTCGCTGGCGGATCGCCGCCGTCCAGCGCC
>CAZMXH010000340.1:0-4246 GCA_964570165.1 uncultured Actinomycetes bacterium | reverse complement strand
GCTGAACGTGATCGAACCGGGCAGCACGGGTTCCGTTACCGGATCGTGACACCCACTCCACTGGAAAGGCGCCAACCAGCAGTGCGAGTATTAGATAGTAAAGTTTCCAAATCTAGATGCCGCAGCGCCGCGGTATCTCACGTCCCGGAAGGACGTCCACCATGAGACGAGCAAGCATCCTTGCCGTCGGCATCACCGGCGCCCTCGCCCTCACCGCGTGTGGCGGCGATGACGAGCCGGAGACCGCCGCGGACGAGACAGAGACCACCGAGCAGGAAGCCGAGCAGGATGAACCCGAGCCCGAGGGCGCCGACCTTCGACTGTGGGTCAACGGCGGCGAGACCCCGCAGGAGATGCGCGACTGGCTCGTCGCGACATTCGAGGAGCAGCATCCGGGCTCCACGCTGACCATCGAGGAACAGGCGTGGGAGGGCCTCGTCGAACGCCTCACAACGTCGCTCGCGAGCCCGACAGAGTCCCCCGACGTGGTCGAGGTGGGCAACACCCAGGCCCCGACCTTCACCAATGTCGGCGCGTTCCTGCCGATCAGCGACGACCAGGTGGCCGAGTTGGGCGGCGACGACCTACTCCCCGGGTTCGTCGAGGCGGGCACCGCGAACGGCGAGGTTTCCGCCGTCCCGCTGTACGCAGGCTCGAAGGTCGTCTTCTACCGCACCGACCTGTTCGACGACCTCGGCCTGGAGGTCCCGACCACCCTCGACGAGTTCGTCGAGACGGCCGAGGCCCTCACCGCGGCCAGCGACGACAGCAACTTCTCCGGCTTCTACTTCCCCGGTCAGGACTGGCGCAACGCGGTCGCGTTCATCTGGGACGCCGGCGGCGAGCTCGCGGTGCAGGAAGGCGACCAGTGGGTTGGCGCGCTGTCCTCACCGGAGTCGCAGGCCGGGCTCGAGGTGGTCGAGCGGCTGTTCGCCCAGTCCAACGCACCCACCGATGGGGACGAGGCCGAGGCATGGATTCCGTGGTGCGCCGACGAGATCGGCATGCTGTCGGCGCCCGGCTGGACCTCCGGGGTCATCCAGGACGAGGAAGCCGGCTGCCCGGGCACCCCGGCGGCTGACAACATCGGCGTCTTCGCGCTGCCCGGCAGCGACGGGCCGGCACCGGTGCTACTGGGCGGCTCGAACGTCGCGATCTCGGCCCAGTCGCAGCATCCGGACCTCGCATACGAGTTGCTCAAGCTGATCCTCAGCGACGAGTTCCAGACGCAGTACGCGGCGCACGGTCTCACACCCGCCAAGCTGTCGCTGACCTCGCAGATGGAGGACAACGAGATCAACGCCGCGGCAATAGCTGCGGCCAGCACCGCCAAGCTGACCCCGCCGGCGGAGAACTGGGCGAGCGTCGAGGGCGCGCGCATCCTGGAGGACTTCTTCGCGAACATAGCCCAGGGCGGTGACCCCGCCGAGCTGGCCGCGGACGCGGATGCGGCCATCACCGAGGCGCTCAACTAGCGGCATCTACACGTTCTTGATCGACTGGTCGCGGCTCGCGGGGGACATCGAAGCGTCGCCGCTCGCTGCGACCAGTTGATCAAGAAGCACGGACGACGTCCCAGGAAAGGAGGCCATTGCGAATGACCACCGTGTCGCAAACCTCCGCCAGGGACGTCGTGGACGTCGCGCCACCGGTCACAGCGCGCCGGCGCCGTGTCCGCCGCGCCGGGCTGCCGTATCTGCTGCTGGTCCCAGCCGTGGGCTTCCTGGTGCTGGCGCTGGGCTATCCGCTGGTGCGCCAGGTCGTGATGTCGTTCCAGGAGTTCGGCCTGGCCCAGCAGTTCGGCCAGCCGGCCGAGTGGATCGGCGCCGAGAACTATGCCAGGTTGCTGACCGACGGGTACTTCTGGCTGGTCGTGGCCAGGTCACTGGCGTTCTGCCTGGTGAACGCGGGACTGACCATGGTGCTCGGGGTCGGGGTCGCAGTCCTGATGACCAGGATCAGCACCCCCGTGCGCTTGGTCCTGCAGGTCGCCCTGCTGCTGGCGTGGTCGATGCCGCATCTGGCCTCGCTGACCGTGTGGCAGTGGCTGTTCGACACCAACTTCGGTGTGATCAACTACGTACTGTCCGGCTGGCTGGGTCTCGCGTTCGAGAACCACGCGTGGCTGATCCACCCGCTGTCGTTCTACCTCGTCGCCACGATCGTGGTCACCTGGATGAGCACGCCGTTCGTCGCCTTCGCCACGTACGCCGCGCTCACCCAGGTGCCGTCGGCGGTCCTGGAGGCGGGCGAGATCGACGGTGCGGACGGCTGGCAGCGGTTCCGGTTGATCACCGTCCCGCTGATCAAGCCGGTGCTGCTCATCGTGGGCCTGCTGCAGATCATCTGGGACCTCCGGGTGTTCACCCAGATCTTCGTCCTGCAGGACGCGGGGGGCATCAGCAGAGACACCCACCTGATCGGCACGTACGTCTACCAGCTGGGCATCAAGGAGGGAGACTTCGGGCTCGCCTCCGCAGCGGCGGGGATCATCCTGCTGCTGACCGTGAGCGTCTCGCTCTACTACGTCCGGCTGCTGGTGCGCCAGGAGGATGAGCTGTGAGAGCCCGCAGGCTACGGTCGACGGCGGCGAACGCGTTCGCGCTGCTGGTCGCCGCCGCGTGGGTGTTCCCGGTCTACTGGATGCTCAACAGCTCGCTGCTCCAGCAGACCGACGTCCGCAGCCGAGAGCCGTCGTTCCTCCCCGTAGACGGGACAGTCGACAGCTACCGGCGGGTCCTCGAGCCCGACTTCCTGAACGCGTTCCGCCTGTCGGCCACGGTGACCGTGCTCACGGTGTTCCTGGCGCTGGTCGCGGCGTTCTTCGCGGCCGTCGCCGTGAGCCGCTTCCGGTTCCAAGGCCGCAAGGGCTTCGTGCTGACCATCCTCGTCGTGCAGATGATCCCGGCCGAGGGGCTGTTCATCTCCCAGTTCAAGATGCTGGAGGGCTGGCAGTTGCTGAACACCGTGGCGGGGCTGACCCTGCTCTACGTCGGCGCGGTGCTCCCGTTCACCATCTGGATGCTGCGCGGCTTCGTGGCCGGCGTGCCGCTGGAGCTTGAGGAGGCGGCGATGATCGACGGGTGTAGCAGGGTGCGGGCGTTCATCACGGTGACGCTGCCGCTGCTGGCGCCGGGCCTGGTGGCCAGCGGCATCTACGCGTTCATCCTAGCGTGGAACGAGTTCGTTCTAGCCTTGGTCATCATGAACCGGCCCGAGACGATGACGCTGCCGGTCTGGCTGCGAACGTTCATCCAGGCTAACCGGGCCACCGACTGGGGCGCTGTGATGGCGGGGGCGACGCTGCTCGCCATCCCGGTCGTCGTGTTCTTCCTGTTCGTGCAGCACCGAATGACCTCCGGTCTGGTGACAGGTGCGGTGAAGGGCTGACATGGCAGCACACACAGGAGGCTCCGGTGAGCTGCGGGGCCTGGCTCTCCGGACCCTGCTTCCGGGATTCGTCGGGACGGACGCCCCGCCTAGGTGGGTGGCGCGGCTCGCCGCGGAAGGCCTGGGCGGCGTCGTGCTGTTCGGGCGCAATGTCGACCCGTCCCGGGGGGACGAGGGCGTCGCCGCGCTGACCGCCAGCCTGCGCGCCGTCCGCTCGGACCTGCTGGTTGCCATCGACGAGGAGGGCGGGGATGTCACCCGGCTCGACGTCGCGAGCGGGTCGAAGTACCCCGGCGCGGCCGCCCTCGGAGTCGTCGACGCCCCCGAGCTCACAAGCGAGGTCGCGGCGTCGCTGGCCCGCAGGCTTCGGGAGTGCGGGGTCGGGCTCAACCTCGCTCCGGTCGCGGACATCGACCTGGATCCGCGCAACCCGGTGGTCGGGGTCCGCTCGTTCGGCGGGGACGCCGGCCTCGTCGCTAGGCATGTGGCGGCCTTCGTAGAGGGGCAGCAGGCGAATGGCGTCGCCGCCACCGTCAAGCACTTTCCGGGCCACGGCGGAACCGCCGAGGACACCCATCTCACCGTTCCCGTGGTCGAGGCGTCCCGCGAGCTGCTGCACCGCCGCGAGCTCGTCCCGTTCCGCGCGGCGCTCGCCGCCGGCGTCAAGGCGGTCATGACGTGCCACGTTCGGGTGCCCGCGCTGGACGCCGCCAACCCGGCAACGTTGTCGCCGGCCGTGATCGACGGCCTGCTGCGCCGCGAGCTCGGCTACGACGGCACCGTGCTCAGCGACGGGCTGGACATGCACGCGATCAGTCGAACCGTGGGACGCGCCGAGGGCGCCGTGCAAGCACTG
>CAZMXH010000339.1:0-4251 GCA_964570165.1 uncultured Actinomycetes bacterium | reverse complement strand
GGGTGGACCCGGAGCTGTACGAGGCCGCAGAGGTGGACGGCGCGTCCTGGCTTCAGCGGTTCCGGTACGTCACTGTCCACATGATCCGGCCGGAGATCTTCGTCGTCCTCCTCACCACGACCATCGCAGCGTTGAAGATCTTCGCGCAGATCTTCGTCCTTACCCGGGGCGGGCCCGGTGACGCGACGCTCGTCCCCTCGTACTTCGCGTACCAGAACTTCTTCGAGCGCGCAGAGGTCGGCTACGGCGCCTCGATCGCGACCGTCATGATGGTGATCATCGTCGGGCTGACCATTGTGTTCCTCCAGGTGCAGTCCCGCCGCGCAACGGAGGAACTGCAATGACGGCCACCGTTCGGACTCCGCAGGTCGCCGTCCCGGCGGGGCGGGCGACGACACGGCGGCGGG
This sequence comes from uncultured Actinomycetes bacterium, assembly GCA_964570165.1. Classification (GTDB taxonomy): domain Bacteria; phylum Actinomycetota; class Actinomycetes; order Jiangellales; family Jiangellaceae; genus JBMCTR01. The sequence goes on along the minus strand of CAZMXH010000339.1, from coordinate 3,844 downwards.
GGGCTGTCCGCTACGTGATCATCGCCGGCCTCGTGGTGCTTGCCGCCCTCATGCTGTTCCCGTTCGGCATCGTGGCGATCAACGCGCTGAAGTCGCCCGCCGACTACGCCGCCAATGGCCCGCTCGGCCTGCCGACCGAGATCAGCCTCCAGGGTCTGATCGATTTCTGGAATCGGGTCAACTTCGGCCAGAAGCTGATCAACAGCTTCGTGATCAGCGGTTCGGTCGCAGTCATCGCCGTCGTGCTGTCGCTGTTCAACGCGTTCGCGCTCGGCATCGGCCGGATCCGCGGCCGGATCTGGATCCTGGTGCTGTTCCTGATCGCCAACACGATTCCGCACGAAGCACTCGTCTACCCGCTCTACTACGGCGCGATCCAGGTAGGCCTGTACGACACCAGGCTTGCAGTGATCATCATCTTCTCGGTGATCCAGTGCGCGTTCGGCACCTACCTGCTCGCGTCGGTCCTGAGCACCTTCCCCCGAGAGTTGCTCGACGCTGCCGCCCTGGACGGCGCGACGAGATGGCAGATCATGTGGCGGATCGTCGCACCGCTCAGCAGGCCCACCCTGGGCGTGCTCTTCACGTTCTTCTTCATCTGGACGTGGAACGAGTTCTTCCTCCCGCTCATCTTCCTCATCTCCAATGACAACCAGACCGTGCCCGTGGCGCTCGCCATCTTGCAGGGTGACCGACTGATGGACGCGACGACCACGAGCGCCTCGGCGCTGCTCGGCATCATTCCGGCGGTGATCTTCTTCCTGATCTTTCAGCGGACTTTGACGCGCGGCATCGTCGCCGGTGCGGTGAAATGAGGACGTCGAAAAGGAGCGACCGACCCCGATGAAGTTCAAGGACGGCTTCTGGCTTCTGCGAGCCGGCTTGCGCGGCGCCTTCGCGACTCAGGCCTACCAGGTCGACGCTGGCCGCGACTCGCTGCACATCCTGGCGCCGACGTCGCGGATCGAACGGCGCGGGGACACCCTGAAGGGCCCGGTGCTGACCGTGGACCTGACCGCGCCGATGCCGGACGTCGTGAGCGTGAAGGTCACCCACTTCGCCGGTGGAGTGAAGACCGAGCCGCATCTCCGGCTGCGGGCCGCACCTTCGCCGGAGCGGACGACCGTCTCGGTGAGCGACGAGGTGGCCGAGTTGGCGAGCGGTGAGCTTCGGGTACGCGTGCACCGGGATGACTGGCGGATGGACTTCCTCGGCGGCGGCGAGCTGCTCACCTCGAGCGGGCGCAAGTGCCTGGGTGCCGTGGAGGACGACGCCGGCCGCCACTTCATGGTGGAGCAGCTCGCGCTCGACGTGGGGGAGTGCGTGTACGGGCTCGGCGAACGGTTTGGTGCGCTGGTCAAGAACGGTCAGTCGGTCGACATCTGGAACGCCGACGGCGGGACGAGCAGCGAGCAGGCGTACAAGAACGTGCCGTTCTACTTGTCGAACCGCGGTTACGGGGTCTTCGTCAACACCCCGGGGCCGGTGTCGTACGAGGTGGGCTCGGAGACGGTTTCTCGGGTGCAGTTCAGCATCGAGGCCCAGGAACTGGAGTAACTGGTCATCTATGGTCCTACGCCGAAGGACGTGCTGCGCCGGTACACCGCCCTGACGGGACGTCCCGCGCTCCCGCCGGCCTGGTCGGTCGGCCTGTGGCTGACCACATCGTTCACGACGTCGTACGACGAGCAGACGGTGAGCTCATTCGTCGACGGGCTGATCGAGCGGGACGTCCCGCTGCACGTGTTCCACTTCGACTGCTTCTGGATGCGCGAGTACCACTGGTGCGACCTGGAGTGGGACACCCGGATGTTTCCTGACCCTGCCGGCATGCTGGCGCGACTGCGCGACCGTGGCCTGCGCATCAGCCTGTGGATCAACCCGTACGTGGCGCAGGCGTCGCCGCTGTTCGCCGAGGGCCAGCGAGAGGGCTACCTGCTGCGCCGGCCGGACGGCAGCGTGTGGCAGTGGGACCGCTGGCAGCCCGGCATGGCGCTGGTCGACTTCACCAACCCGGCTGCTCGCCGATGGTACTCCGACCGGTTGCGCGCTCTGCTCGAAATGGGCGTCGACTGCTTCATGACCGACTTCGGCGAACGAGTGCCGACCGACGTGGTGTACTTCGACGGCTCGGATCCGGTGCGGATGCACAACTACTACACGTACCTGTACAACGAGACCGTCTTCGAGTTGCTCGAGAAGATGCGCGGCCCGGGGGATGCCGTGGTGTTCGCGCGGTCCGCGACGGCCGGCAGCCAGCAGTTTCCGGTGCACTGGGGCGGCGACAACTCGGCGACGTTTCCATCCATGGCCGAGAGCCTCCGTGGCGGGCTGTCGCTCGGGATGTCGGGGTTCGGGTTCTGGAGCCACGACATCGGGGGGTTCGAAGGCACGCCGGACGCAGCCCTGTTCAAGCGTTGGACAGCGTTCGGTCTGCTGTCCTCGCACAGCCGGCTGCATGGCAACGAGTCGTACCGTGTCCCGTGGCTGTTCGATGACGAGGCCGTCGACGTCCTTCGGGCCTTTACCCGGCTGAAGTGCCGGCTCATGCCGTACATCTACGGGGCGGCGGTCGACGCCCATACCGATGGGGTGCCGTTGCTGCGGTCGATGCTGCTGGAGTTCCCGGATGACCCGGCGGTGACGTATCTGGACCGGCAGTACATGCTGGGGGACAGCCTTATGGTGGCGCCGGTGATGTCGGCGTCCGGTGTGGTGGAGTACTACGTGCCAGCCGGACGCTGGACCAACCTGTTGACCGGCGCAGTGGTCGAGGGCCCGGGTTGGCGGCGCGAGGAGCACGGCTTCGACAGTCTGCCGCTGCTCGTCCGTCCGGGCGCGGTGGTGCCGCTGGGCGCGGTCGCTGACCGTCCGGACTACGAGTTCGCCAACGGGGTCACCCTGCATGTGTTCGCCCTTGAGCCGGGCGCGGCTCTCGACGTGACGGTCCCGGGGCTGGACGGGTCTCCGGCGGCGATGTTCTCGGTGGCCCGGGACGGCGACGTCCTGACCGCCTCGCTCGTCGATGGCGCCGCCCCCGGGTGGAGTGTCGTCGTGGACAGCGTTCAAGACGTCGCTCGTGGCACGGCCGAGAGCGATCAGCGGGGCACGCGGCTTCGACCGGACGGCGACCGGCTGGTTGCCCGGATGCCGACCGATCACTGATCGGCAGTCTTGGCGGCCCAGCGAGCTACGTTCTGTAGAGCTCGCTTTCAGAGATCGCCGGTGGGGGTCCGTTCTGCTCCGACAGGCCGAGGCGGCGCCGGGCGGAGAACATCGAGCCTCGAGCCGGCTGCGTCGGGGCGAAGCCTGCCAAGCCGATTCTCGGCATATCGATGTAGACCGACTCCACCTGACCATTGCGGAAGTATGTTTCGTGCCAGAACCCGGTACCGCCCCTGTCCCGCAGGAAGCGCTGCCACCATTGGCTGTGCGGCGCCGACCTCGCCCACCGCTCGAGGGAGTCGAAATCCCGCCAGTACTGGCGCATGCCCGCATGCGGTGGGAGAACGGAGAACACCAGGTTCTCGTGCAGCAGCAGGCCATCCGGCTGAGCCTCGACTGACCGACGGATCTTGTTCCCGAATGAGAGCAGCGTCCTCAACCCAATGACCGAGTTCACCCGCATTCCGAGATAGATCACCACGAGGTCTGGGTACCCCGACAGATCTACGGTCGTGCGATCTGGTGTTCGCGCCATGCGGCACCTCCCCGGGGCACGAATCGTCATGCGTGAGCGACGCTACATGCCAACGGGCTGATGGAATCGATCATCGGCCTGTTCAAGACCGAATGCATCGCCACGACCGCCTTCCACGACGGCCCCTACAAGACCCTCGCCGAC
>CAZMXH010000338.1:0-4262 GCA_964570165.1 uncultured Actinomycetes bacterium | reverse complement strand
CCCACCCAGGACCCGAGAGCCGGTGCCGACAGCGATGAGCACGCAGGCGAGCAGAATCGCGCGGTCGGTACCGATACGCCGGCCGAGCCCCGCCGCGGCCGGCGCGACCACGGCGAAGCAGAGCAACGGCAGCGTGGTCAGCATGCCGGCCTCCCAGCCGGAGATCGCGAGGTCGGCGCGGATCTCAGGGACGACGGGGCCCACAGCAGCAATGGCGGCGCGCAGGTTGAACGCCACCAGCAACATGGCCGCGAGAGCGAGAGCGCCGGTGCGGCGGCGGGTGGCTGGCCTCACAGGGAAACCAGCATTGGATGTGGAACCCTCAGTGTGAGGTCGTCCGAGGCGCAGAGCTCCCGTTCGATCCGCTGCACCGCGGCCCGGACGGGAGGTACCAGCCGCTCGAGCTCCCCCGCCCGATGGCTGGACAGCACGATGCCGACCGCCGCCGTCACCCGCCCGTCGCGATCCCGCACCGGAGCCGCCAGCGAGCACGAGCCCAGGGTCATCTCCTCCCGGGTCGTCGCCCAGCCTCGCTCCCGAACCTCCGCCAACGCGCGCCTTAGCCGGCCCGACTCGGTGATCGTGTAGCACGTCGGCCGCTCCAGCGGCCGGCCGAGATAGCTGCGGACGAACCAGGAAGGTTGGTAGGCGAGCAGGGTCTTCCCCACACCAGTGGGGTGCATCGGAAGCCGGCCGCCCACGCGCGAGAGGATCGGAACCGCCCGCGGTCCGGAGATCTTGTCCAGATACAGCACCTCGAAGCCGTCCCTGACAGCAAGATGCACGTGCTCCCGCGTGCTTTCGAACAGATCCTGCAGCCAGGGCTGCGCCAGCTCCCGGAGTCTTCCCGACGCCAGCTGCCCGAGCTCGTACAACCGGAGACCGACCCGGTAGCCACCGTCGGTGTCCCGTTCCAGGGCTCGCCACCTCTCGAGCTCGGCGACCAGCCGGTGCACGGTACTGAGCGGCAGGTCGCTACGGCGGGCGATGTCGGACAGCGTGAGCCGGCTGTGCCCCACGTCGAACGCCTCGAGGATCGCGACGACCCTGGAGACGACGGAGCGGCCTTGCTCACGGGCACCACCCGACATCACGTTCGTCCGTATAGCGCACTAATGTTCATTGCACGAACGTAGGAGGGGTATGAAGATCAGGTCAATGGGCCTTCTTGACCGGTCGAGCGCTGGCTCCTACTGTTCGAAGATAGAACTATTGTGCGTCTAGCGTACAGGAGTCTCGGTTGTGGCCGACGTCACGATGCTCAAGGAGGCCGTCGAAGCCGCCGTACATGACGGGGACACGGTGGCCCTCGAGGGGTTCACCCACCTGATCCCCGTCGCCGCCGGCCATGAGATCATCCGGCAGGGTAAGCGCGACCTGACTCTGGTGCGCATGACCCCGGACATCATCTACGACCAGCTCATCGGCGCCGGGTGCGCGAGCCGGCTGATCTTCTCGTGGGGCGGCAACCCGGGAGTGGGATCACTGCACCGGTTCCGGGACGCCATCGAGTCCGGCTGGCCGGTACCGCTGGAGATCGAGGAGCACAGCCACGCCGGCATGGTCAACCGCTACGTCGCCGGCGCCGCAGGGCTACCCTTCGCCGTGCTTCGCGGGTACCGCGGCACCGACCTCGGCGAGCAGACGGCCAACATCCGACCCATCACTTGCCCTTTCACCGGCGAGGAGCTCGCGGCGGTGCCGGCGCTCAACCCCGACGTCGGGATCATCCACGCTCAGCAGGCCGACCGCGACGGCAACGTCCAGCTGTGGGGAATCGTCGGCGTACAGAAGGAGATCGTGCTCGCGTCCCGGCGGTCAATCGTCACAGTCGAGGAGATCGTCGACCGGTTGCAGCCGCAGCCCGGCGGGCTTGTCTTGCCGTCCTGGACGGTCACCTACGTGGCCGAGGTGCCAGGCGGGGCGCACCCCTCCTACGCGCTCGGATACAGCGAGAGGGACAATTCCGCCTATCAGGCCTGGGACGCGATCAGCCGGGACCGCGATTCCTTCACCCGGTGGCTCGGCGAGCTCGCTCCGGACCGGATGACCGACGTGGCGAGGAGCGCCTGATGCCGGACTGGACGACCGACGAGATGATGTCGGTGGCCGCGGCACGGGAGCTCGCCGGCGTCCGGACCTGCTTCGTGGGTATCGGGCTGCCCAGCACCGCGGCCAATCTGGCGCGCGCCGTGCACGCGCCCGACCTGGTGCTCATATACGAGTCCGGCACCATCGGCGCGAAACCGGACAGGCTGCCCCTCTCCATCGGGGACGGGATCCTCGCCGAGACCGCTGACTGCGTCGTCAGCGTTCCGGAGATCTTCAACTACTGGCTGCAGGCCGGGCGGATCGAGCTCGGCTTCCTCGGCGCCGCCCAGATCGACCGATTCGCCAACATCAACACGACCGTGATCGGCGACGACTACCACCGGCCCAAGGTGCGGCTGCCGGGGGCCGGCGGCGCACCCGAGATCGCCGCGTCCTGCGGCCGCGTCGTAGTGGTCGCCCGGCAGAACCGGCGGGTTTTCGTCGAGAAGGTCGACTTCGTCACCTCCGTCGGCTTCGGCTCCGGGCCGGGCGACCGGGAGCGGCTGGGGTTGCGAGGCGCTGGGCCGCAGGTAGTCATCACCGACCTCGGAGTCCTCGAGCCTGACCCGCAGAGCTGCGAGCTGACGCTCACCCGTGTGCACTCCGGTGTGACGGTCGAGCAGGTCCGGGACGCCACGGGTTGGGACCTTGCCGTCGCACCCGACGTACGTACGACAGAGCCACCGGACGCCGCCGAGCTCGAGACGCTCCGGCGGCTGGAAGCCACCTTGGGGAGATGATCATCCGATGACCGAGACGACCAACCGCCTGCTGCTCCACCGTTACCCCCTCGTGGAGGGCGTGCACCCTTCGCTGGACAGCCCGGAGTACCGGTCCACTAGCCTGCGGCACCCGGCGGAGCCCCTTATGGTGCTGCCGCAGCGGCTCACGGAGGTCACAGGGCCGCTGTTCGGCGAGGACAGGGTGACCGAGCTCGACCACGATCTGACCCGGCAGCACGACGGCGAGCCGCAGGGCCAGCGCATCATCGTGCACGGCCGGGTGCTCGACGACGGCGGCCGGCCGGTGCCCAACACCCTTGTCGAGGTATGGCAGGCGAACGCCGCGGGGCGGTACCGGCACGTGGTCGACAACTGGCCGGCACCGCTGGACCCCAACTTCTCCGGGGCCGGGCGGTGCCTGACCGACGATGCGGGTCGGTACCAGTTCGTCACGATCAAGCCCGGGGCATACCCGTGGCGAAACCACGACAACGCGTGGCGGCCGGCTCACATCCACTTCTCGCTGTTCGGCCGTGCCTTCCCGCAGCGGCTCGTCACGCAGATGTACTTCCCGGGCGACCCGATGTTCTTCCAGGACCCGATCTTCAACTCGGTCCGGGACGAGCGGGCCCGCGAGCGGATGATCGCCCGCTATGACCACGACACCACCCAGCCGGAGTGGGCGCTGGGCTTCGAGTTCGACATCGTGCTCCGCGGGCGGGAGGCCACCGTGTTCGAGGAGGAGGACGACGAATGACTCGCTTGACGCCGTCCCAGACGGTCGGACCGTTCCTGCACATCGGCCTGGTCTGGAAGGACGGCCCGTTCGCTGTGCCGGAAGGCACCCCGGGTGCGGTCTGGATCAGCGGAGCCGTCTACGACGGCAACGGCGACCCGGTGCCGGACGCGTTCGTCGAGACGTGGCAGGCCGACCCGGATGGCCGCTTCAACCATCCGGATGACCCGCGCGGCGCGAGCCGGTCGCGGATCCCGGGCTTCCGCGGGTTCGGGCGGTGCGACACCGACGCGGCAGGACGGTACCGGATACTCACCGTGAAGCCCGGCCCGCTGCCCTCGCCGGACGGCGGTGAGGAGGCCCCGCATCTCGACATCTCCGTGTTCGCCCGCGGCCTGCTGGATCGCGTTGTCACGCGGCTGTACTTCCCGGACGAGGAAGAGCGCAACGCCGCCGATCCCGTGCTGTCGAGCGTGCCGGACGAGCGCCGCGGCACGCTCATCGCCGAGCGCGACGGCGATGGGCTGCGGTTCGACATCCGGTTGCAGGGTGCCGGGGAGACGGTGTTCTTCAAGGTATGACCTTCGGGCTGCTTGGCGCGCTGGACGGCGACCCGGCCGTCGACCGGGCCACCTCGGACGCCGCGCTGGTCCGGGCGATGCTGGACGTCGAGGCCGCGCTGGTGCGCGCCGCGGCGGGCGCCGGGCTCGTCA
>CAZMXH010000337.1:0-4274 GCA_964570165.1 uncultured Actinomycetes bacterium | reverse complement strand
GCGTGCGCCTGGGGAAGTGCCGGGGCACCCACTGAACGTGGTCAAACCCCCGGCGGAGAACGCCCGGGCCATGGCCTCTCGATCGAACGCGGCCTCGTTGAGTTCGTTGAGGCTGTACCAGTTGCCGAACGGATCCCGGAACACCGCTTCAACGCCGTACGGGCGCTCCACGGGCTCCTGCAGAAACTCCACGCCGCGGGCGGAGTACTCCGCGAATGTCTTCCGGCAGTCGTCGGTGTTCCAGGCTCCCGCGCTCAGCGCCCCCTTGGCGAGCAACGCACGGATTGCCGCCGTCGTCTCCTCGTCGTGCATCGGCGGCCCTGGCACCGTGAGGTTGAGCTGGAACTCCGGGCTGGCCGGTGGGCCGACAGTCAGCCAGCGATGGTCGTTGTCCATGCTGACGTCGTGCCGTAGCTCGAAGCCCAGCTTGCCGATGAAGAAGTCCTTGGCCTCGTCGTAGTCGGTGACGTACACGCTCGCCACGCCGAGCCTCGTGATCACGTCGATCACTCCTCTCGAATGTCGCTGCTCTCGACTTGCATCGACGCTACGGCGCGCTGGTGGCCCCGCGCTTCTCCTGCGTTGCCCTGTCTCCGCACCAGCCGGTGTGCATCAGCACGTAGCACCCCGGTATCGGCGGCGGGCCGGCGGCACGGGCGCTTCGCTGGTACTCCGACGGTGACATGCCGACGATGTCCTTGAACCGTGCGCTGAACGACCCCGGGCTGACGAACCCCACCAGGAAGCACACCTCCGTCACCGACAAGTTGACCGAGCGGAGCAGGTCCTTGGCTCGTTCCACGCGGCGCTGCGACAGGTACCGTCCCGGCGGCTGGCCGTACGCCGTACGGAACGCACGCACGAAGTGGTACCGCGAGTACCCCGCGGCGGCAGCGACGGTGTCGAGATCGAGCGGTTCCGCGTAACGCCGATCCATCAGGTCGCGCGCCCGGCGAAGCGCGGCCAACGTGTCAACCGACTGCACGCTTATCTGCCAATCCACACCGTCAGAGTTTGTGAACTGGCGGGGAAGCCTCGGGCTGTTCTGCTCGCCCGGCCGTTCCGGGTGGCGCCGGTGGCGGTTCGGCGACGTCCCCCTCCTCGTCTCGCCGTTCCGCCATTGCCCGCGCAATGGGATCGTCGCCGGCCGCCGGCTGATACCTCCGGTAGCCGAGCACGGCAGCTACCACGGCTCCGGACACCGGGACCGCCAGGAACAGCCCGGCCATTCCAAACAGCGAGGCGGCCGTCGTCGTCATGATCAGGATGACGAGCGGAGGGAACTTCACCGCCCTGGCCATTAGCAGCGGCGACAGCACGTTGCCCTCCAACTGCTGCACCACGAGCACGATCGCCAGCGCCCATATCGCCGTCGTCAGTCCGCCGGAGAAGAACGCGACCGCGACCGCGACCGCGCCGGCGATCGTCGCACCGACCAGCGGGATGAACGCCAGAAGGAACGTGAGCGCACCGATGGCCACGGCCAGCGGGACGTCCAGGATTGTCAGCCCCAGGGCGATAAAGAACCCGTCCACGAGACCTGTGACCACGGACGCGTAGAACCAGGCGCCGGTGGTGCGCATCGCCGACCGGAACGCCGCGGTGGCCGGGACCCGCTGCTCCGGCCGCAGCACCCTGGTGAACTGGATCCACATCCGGTCGCCGCTCGCCAGCGCGAAGATCGCGAAGAACGTCGCGACCAGCAGGATCGTGATGAGGTTCGCCACCACGCCAAGCCCGGTGGCAACCCCGCTGCCGATCTCGCTGACGAACGAGGTCACGAAGCTCTGCAGTTCGTTAAGGATCTCCTGCACCGTCGCGTCGTCCACGCCGAACGGTCCGCTGCGGATCCACCGCATCATGTCCTCGAACGCGCCGACCACTTGGTCGACGATTCGCGGTGTGGCACGGATGACCTGCGCCACGACGACGACCAGCAGCACGATGAACAGCGAGAGGAACACCACCACGCACAAGATCGCGGCAATGGCCTGCGGTATACCGCGGTTGCGCAGCCACTTGACGACCGGCCACAGCAGCGACACCTCGGCGAAGCCGATCACGACCGCGATCGTGATGAACTGGACCCGCAGGACGAACGTCACGAGCACATAGATGACGAGCCCGATGAGCAGCACGCCGAGTGCGATCTTGGCGTACCGCTCCAGCCAGGCGGGAACGTCCGTACGCTCCCGGGGCTCCGGCGACCTGCTCACCTGGTCACTGTATTCGACCTACGGCCGATCGGCCGGAAGCTGATCGTCCGGCTGCGCCTCGAGTGCGGCCACGAGCCCGGCCACCTCGCGCGCGAGATCCTGCCCTGTCAGCCCGAGATCGTGGAGGATCGCCTCCCGCTTGCCGTGCTCGAGGAACCGCTGGGGGATGCCGAAGTCCCGCACAGGCGTGGTCACCCCTGCATCGCGCAGCGCCTGGGCGGTAGCCGCGCCTACGCCGCCCACCCGGCCGTTGTCCTCGACCGTGACCACCAGGCGGTGCCCCCGGGCAAGCTCGACGATCGCCGGGTCGACGGGTTTCACCCACCGAGGGTCCAGCACCGTGACACCGACGCCCTGGGCGGACAGCCGGGCGGCGGCCTCGACGCCCTCACCGGCCATGGCACCGACCGCGACCAACAGGACGTCCCGATCGCCGGACCGCACGAGGACGTCGCAGGCGCCGGCCCGGTCGACGGCCGGAATCTCGGGCCCTGCCTGGCCCTTCGGGAAGCGGACGACGGTCGGAGCGTCGGCGACGTCCAGCGCCTCACCGAGCAACTCCACCAGCCGTACGGGGTCACGCGGGGCAGCCATCCGAAGTCCGGGGACCACCTGGAGCACCGACATGTCCCACATCCCGTTGTGGGACGGACCGTCGCTGCCTGTGACGCCGGCACGATCCAGGACGAAGGTCACGCCGCAGCCGTGCAGCGCGCAGTCCATCAGGACCTGGTCGAACGCCCGGTTGAGGAACGTCGCATAGACCGCGACGACCGGGTGCAGCCCGGCCATCGCCATCCCAGCCGCGGAGGTGGCAGCGTGCTGCTCGGCGATCCCGACGTCGAAGCACCGGTCGGGAAACGCGGTGCGGAACCGGTCCAGACCCGTCGGCCCGAGCATCGCGGCCGTGATCGCCACGATGTCCGGCCGCTCCCGGCCCGCGGCGACAAGAGCCTCGCTGAACACGTCAGTCCAGGTCCGTCCGGGTATGGCGACCGGCTGAGCGGTGGCAGGGTCGAAGCCGTTCGTCTGATGCCAATGGTCGACCTCGTCGCGCACGGCCGCGTCGTAACCAAACCCCTTCTGGGTGATGCAATGGACGATCACCGGCCCGCGGAACCGTTTCGCTCGGTGCAGCGCCTGCTCGACGGCGGCGCGGTCGTGCCCGTTGATCGGGCCGACGTACTTCAACCCAAGGTCTTCGAACATGCCTTGCGGCGACAGGATGTCTTTGAGCCCCTTCTTGATGCCGTGCAAGGCGTCGTAGAGCGGTTCGCCCACCAGCGGCGTACGCCCCAGCGATCGCTTGACGAGCTCGAGGGCCTGCTCGTAGCGCGGGTTGGTACGCAGCCCAGCCAGGTGGTTGGCCAGGCCACCGACCGTCGGCTGGTACGACCGTCCGTTGTCGTTGACCAGTATCACGAGCGGGCGATCGCTGCCGGTCGCGATGTTGTTCAGGGCCTCCCACGCCATGCCGCCGGTCAGTGCGCCGTCGCCCACAAAGGCCACCACGGTCCGGTCTGCCTCGCCGCGGATCGCGAAGGCCTTGGCCATCCCGTCGGCGTACGACAGGGCCGTCGACGCGTGCGAGTTCTCGACCCAGTCGTGCTCGCTCTCCGCGCGGCTCGGGTACCCGGATAGGCCGCCGGCCTGCCGAAGCGTGCCGAACCGGTCCCGGCGGCCGGTGAGGAGCTTGTGGACGTATGCCTGGTGGCCGGTGTCGAACACGATCGGGTCGCGCGGTGAGTCGAAGACCCGGTGTACCGCAAGGGTCAACTCCACGGCTCCGAGGTTCGGACCGAGATGGCCGCTGGTCTTGGCGACTGTGGTGACCAGCGTGTCCCTGATCTCGGCCGCCAAGTCGGCGAGCGCCTCGTCACTGAGGGTGCGCAGATCCCGCGGGCTATCGATGCCGTCGAGTATCGCCAACCGTCTCGCCTCCCACGCGATCTCGGTTACCGCGGCCGACGTTGGTGCCAGTCTAGATGCCAGGCACGCGGCACTCTTTCGATCCGGTCATCGGCTGGCTGTCGGTTGACCACGTTCAGGGGGTGCGCC
>CAZMXH010000336.1:0-4276 GCA_964570165.1 uncultured Actinomycetes bacterium | reverse complement strand
CATACCTGTCACGGCAGGGGTGCGCCTGCCGAACGTGATCGAACCCTGACCTCAGGAGTTGCCGTCGAACAGGCTCGTGACGGAGCCGTCCTCGAAGACCTCGTGGATTGCGCGGGCGATCAGCGGCGCAATCGATAGCACGGTCAGCTTGTCGAACCGGCGCTCGTCCGGAATGGGCAGCGTGTTGGTCACCACGACCTCGGTCAGCCGCGCATTCTTCAACCGGTCCACGGCGGGCCCGGAAAGCACCGCGTGGGTGGCCGCGACGACCACCTGCCGCGCACCGTTGGCCATGAGCGCCTCAGCGGCCTGGGCGACGGTGCCGGCGGTGTCGATCATGTCGTCGACGATCATGCACGTCCGCCCCTCGACCTCGCCGACGACCTCGTGGATCTTGACCTCGTTCGGGTCCTCTTCGGCAGGGGCGCGCCGCTTGTGGATGATGGCAAGCGCGGCGCCGAGCCGGTCGGCCCAGAGGTCCGCGACCCGGACTCGTCCCGCGTCGGGCGACACGATCGTCATGTCGTGGGTGTCGTATTTGTCCTGGATGTAGTTCGAAAGTATCGGCAGCGCCCACAGATGATCGACCGGTCCATCGAAGAAGCCTTGTATCTGTGCCGTGTGCAGGTCGACCGCCATCAGCCGGTCGGCGCCGGCCGTCTTGAACATGTCCGCAACCAGCCGCGCGGATATCGGCTCCCGGCCGCGGTGCTTCTTGTCCTGCCGCGCGTAACCGTAAAACGGTGTTACCACCGTGATCCGCCGGGCCGAGGCCCGCTTGAGCGCATCGACCATGATGAGCTGTTCCATGATCCACTCATTGATGGGAGTGGTGTGGCACTGGATCACGAAGGCGTCGCTGCCCCGGACGCTCTCATCGAACCGCACGTAAATCTCGCCGTTGGCGAAGTTGAATGCCCTGGTCGGCACCAACGACACTCCGAGCTCGCCGGCGACCTCCTCCGCAAGCGCGGGGTATGCCCGCCCCGAGAAGAGCATCAGCATCTTCTGGCTGCTCGCTTTGATCCCGCTCATTGAACGTTCCCCTCCTGACCAGCCTCCATCGCCTCATCTCCGGTTCGCGCCGCGCCCGCCGCCTCCCGTGCCGCCTCGGCCGCCGGGGTGCCGGGCCGCTTGCGCTCCACCCAGCCTTCAATGTTGCGCTGCCGCCCCCGGGCGACCGCCATCGCTCCGGGCGGGACGTCGTCCGTGATCACCGACCCGGCGGCGGTGTACGCGCCGTCGCCGATGGTGACTGGTGCGACGAGCATCGTGTCGCTGCCGATTCGGGCGTGCGACCCGATGACCGTACGGTGCTTGGCGACGCCGTCGTAGTTCACGAACACCGTCGCCGCCCCGATGTTGGCCCCCTCGCCGATCTCGGCGTCGCCCACGTACGACAGGTGCGGCACCTTCGCGCCCTCACCCACCGTCGACGCCTTGATCTCGACGTGCGCACCCACCTTTGCCCGGGCGCCGAGGCTGGCGCCCGGACGGAGGTAGGTGAACGGCCCAACGACGGCCTCCGGCCCGATCTCTGCCTCGTCGCCGTGGGTACGGACAACGCGCGCCCGCTCGCCGACGACGCAGTCGGTGAGCGTGACCTCGGGGCCGATCCGCGCGCCTTCCCTGACGCGGGTCGCGCCCTTGAGCTGGACACCCGGCTCTAGGACAACGTCCTGCGCGAGGTCGACGGTGACGTCCACCCACGTCGTGTTCGGGTCCACCACGGTGACGCCATCGCGCATCCACCGGTCGAGGACCCTACGGTTGAGTTCCCGCCGGATGTCCGCGAGCTGGACGCGGTCGTTTACGCCCTCGGTCTGCCAGACGTCGGCCGCCCGGTGCGCGCCGATCCGATGGCCGTCCATCCGGGCGATGCCGAGCACGTCGGTCAGGTAGAGCTCGCCCTTGGCATTGTCGGACGTGATCCGCGACAAGCCGTTGCGAAGCACTGCGGCGTCGAACGCGTAGATGCCCGAGTTGATCTCCTTGAGTTCCTTGATGTCGTCGGTGGCGTCGTTGTACTCGACGATGCCGAGCACGCCGTTGTCGGCGTCACGCACAATGCGGCCGTATTGCTTGGGGTCATCGAGCATCGCCGTGAGCACGGTGACCGCGTTGCCGTCACGAGCGTGCACGTCGACGAGGTCGCGAAGGGTATCTGCCGTCAGCAGCGGCACGTCGGCGTAGGTCACGACGACCACACCGTCGAGTTGCGGCAGCACGTCCAGGGCGCAGCTCACCGCGTGCCCGGTGCCTAGCTGTTTGTCCTGCACGGCCGTGCTCGCCTGTGGGGCGATCTCGGCGAGATGCGCGGTCACTTGCTCGCGTCCGTGACCGACGACGACGGTGAGGTGCTCGGGGTCTAGCGCGGCTGCGGCCGCCACCGCATGGCCGACGAGGGTTCGCCCGCCGACCTCGTGGAGGACCTTGGGGGTAGCTGACTTCATGCGGGTGCCCTCACCTGCGGCGAGGACGACCACAGCAGCAGGGCGTGGGCTCACGCTGCGCTCGCTCCCTGGACATCGGTGGCAGGGCAGTCACGACGATACCCGGCCGGTTGACCGCACGCCGCACGAGGGCAAAGCTCCCGGGAGAGGGGTCGAACCTCTGCTTGCGACACCAAAAATCGCCGTGCTGGCCGTTACACCACCCGGGATCGCGTAGGCCTACTCCTCGTGTCCATCACTAAGTGTGGCATGGATACCCGTAACGGCCGCGATGATCCCACGCCATACTCCCTCCATCCGCCAATACTCCGCGGTTGACCGCCGCACCCGGACGATCAGGCATCCGTGATAGCCGTCTCCTGTGTTCTTACGTACGGTCGTAGGATTGTGCCGCTTGAGGGTGGTTCGCAAGAACGCCTCCTCGGGAACACCAACAACGCCAGCCCAGAATCGTACGGCTGCCGGTACATCCGCCGAAGCGTGGATGCTGACACGGTAGGCAATGCGATCGGGCGCGACTTTGAGGAGCCGCAGCCAGGCCAGAAACAGCCGGATCACGTCTGGGTCGCTGTTGATGAAGTCAAAGTACTCGCTCCGGTTCCACGGCTTGGCCTTGCCACCTTCTGCCCAGTACAGAACTGTCCCGATAAGCAACAGCTCGCGATCAGTCAGTCCACCCACCTGAGCTGTAGCGACGGCATGAGCATTCTTGCGTTCGATGTCGCGGCGCTCATGCCACGCCTTCCAATAGCGGCGCCCTGCCTCTGCGCGGCGTGAAGCGGCGTCCGGGCCGGGAGTCCACGCGATGTCTTTGGTGATGTTCCACGCGGTGCTGCGCGCGATACCGAGCTCAGAACTGATCTCAGGCACGCTTCGGCCCTCTCTTCGAAGGTCACGTGCGCGCTCCCGCACCTCCGGGCGCAGCCGCGGCCTCCGGCCGCCCTTGCCGTTGACGCCCAGCAGCCTGGCCACCGTGGCGAAGGAGCCGACGCCCAGCGTGGTCTTGATCTTGGCGTAGGTCGCCCCCGTCGCACGCATCTCCCGAGCGCGCCGGATGAGCTCTGGATCCTTCGTGACGTTCTTCGTATACATGTTCTAATCCTCGCAGCCGCCACCGACAGGCGCGGGAGCCGTGGAAGGGCCTGCGTCGCGGACCTACGGGCCCGTAGGTTACGGTCGCGTAGGAAAGCTCCACGTTTCCGTACTAAGGAGGTCGCCATGGCGACCGCGACAGATCCGAGTCCGCCTGCCCAGCCTGACGACCTCCCCAGCGGAACGCTCAGTGGCGAGCAGCAATCGATGGCCGAGCGCATCACGCTCGGCCTGTTCATCGCCGTCCCTTTTATCGCGCTGCTCGTCGCTATCCCGATCGCATGGGGCGGCTGGCTCGGCTGGCGCGAGGTCATCATCGCCGTCGTCATGTACCTGGTGTCGGGCCACGGCATCACCGTCGGCTTTCACCGGCACTTCACCCACCGGTCGTTCAAGGCCAACCGCGGCACCAAGATCGCCCTCGCGATCGCCGGCAGCCTGGCCATCGAGGGGCCGGTCATCCGCTGGGTCGCCGACCACCGCAAGCACCACAAGTACTCCGACAAGGAGGGCGACCCGCACTCCCCCTGGCGGTACGGCGAGACGGTGCCTGCCCTGATCAAGGGCATGTTCTACGCCCACATGGGCTGGATGTTCGACGTCGAGCAGACCAACCAGCGCAAGTACGCACCGGACCTGCTCAAGGACCCGGACATCCGCCGGATCAGCAGGGCCTTCCCTGCCCTGGTCGCGGTATCGCTGCTGCTCCCAGCGGCGCTCGGCGGGCTACT
>CAZMXH010000335.1:0-4291 GCA_964570165.1 uncultured Actinomycetes bacterium | reverse complement strand
GGTTGGACGAGCAGAGGTCAGGATCATGGACCTCGAGCCGCCGCTGAAGGGAGGTCTGGCAATGCGGGCTTGGCAGTACATGGGTGGCAATCGTCCAATTCAGATGAATGAGGTCGATGAACCGACCCCCGGGCCGACGCAGGTCATCATCGACGTCAAGGCGGCCGGACTCTGCCACTCGGACATCATGTACATGGAGATCGGCGAAGGCACGATGCCGTTCCTGCCGATGACCCAGGGGCACGAGAACGCCGGCGTGATCAGCGCCCTCGGCTCGGAGGTCACGGGCTTCTCGATCGGCGACGTCGTGGGCGTCTGCTCGTCGGGTGTCCAACCGCCCCTCGGCATGCTCACTCCCGGCGGCTTCGCCGACAAGTTGGCGGCGGACTACCGCGACCTCGCCCGCGTCCCGGCTGGGCTCGATCTCTCGCTCGCCGCCCTGGCGACTGACGCCGGCATGACCTCCTACCACGCGATGGCCAAGGTTGGCGGCGTGAAGGCGGGCATGAAGGTCGGCGTGATCGGCTTCGGTGGCCTCGGACAGATCGGCGCCCGGGTCGCGGTGCTCGCCGGGGCGGAGGTACACGTCGCCGAGATGAAGGAAGACGTGTGGCCGCACGCGTTCGCCGCCGGGGTGAAGACCTGCGTCCGGGACGCCGACGAGTGGCTGACGTCGGTGCCCAGCCCGCTGCGGGGCGGCGACTTCGACCTGATCGTCGACTACGCCGGATTCGACACCACGCAGAAGGCCATCAATGCCATCAAGCGCGGTGGCAAGGTCGTGCAGGTCGGTCTCGGCAAGGAGACGTTCACCGTGCGCACCAACACGATCCTCGGCAAGACCCTGCAGGGCTCCCTCGGCGGGACCGTGCAGGACATCGAGGAAGTTTACGACCTCATGCTCAAGGGCGAGATCCGGCCGGTCTACGAGGAGATCGCCTTCGAAGAGATCGGCGCGGGCCTGGAGCGGCTGAAGAACAACCAGGTGACGGGCCGGCTCGTCGCGAGGTTCGGTGACTGATCGCGCCCGGTGACGGATCGCGCCCCGCGTCGCCGGGCGCCGGCCGCCGGCGGTGGTCACGTGCAGGGCCCAGGCGAGGCAGACGAATGAGGCGACCGCGGTGACGGTACGGGTGACGTCAGGGTGGCGTTGAGCGGCACGTTGACCAGGAACGTCACGCCCAGCGAGAGTCCATACAGGACCCGGCGATGATCCAGCCGCTGCAGCCGCGTTCGGGCGCCCCGACCGGGTAGCCGCGCACGGTGAAGAACAGCGCCAGCAGCGTGAAGACCGCGCCGCCGAGGAAGCAGAAGACGAACCACGGGTTGATGATCTCGACATTGATGCGTCTCATGACCTCCACGAAGGTGGCGTCGGAGGTCCGGGCCAGCCCGCGCATCACGGACAGCGCGAAGGCGGCGAAGATCCCCGCCATCATGCCGACCGTCAGCGTGGCGAGCGGGAGGGTCACCGTGGCCCAGGTCGTCATCACAGCCTCGCTTGCTCGGTCGCCGAGTCCGGCCGGTCAGATACTAGGCCTGCAGTAAGCGTGTCGCGGCGGTAGGTGCGCCGGAGGTGGATCAAGGGCCTTACCTTGTGTGGGATTGCGACCTTAACGCAGCCCAGCATTGAGGTACGGCACCAAACGCCGCGATGACGACGAGGCCCGCCAGCCGCTTGTCCGGGCGGCTTTCAACTCACCGTTCTGGCCGTTCGTGCTCGCGCCCCCGGGCATCGGCCAGGAGGGCCTCGACTTCCATTGGTGGAGTCATGCCGTGGTCCACTGGAATATCCCGGCCAACGCGGTGGACTTCGAACAGCGCGAAGGTCGCGTGTTCCGCTACGGCGGCCACGCGGTACCCCGGAACCGAACTACCGGCTGCATGTGAGCCGCCGGCTGCGGGATGAGTTCAGCAACGGCGAACAGCTCTACGCGATGGCGAACAAGCCGATCGCGGTGCCCGCTCGCCGCGTTGACCGCCCGAATCGAGAGCTCCTCGAGTGGCACCTCGACGTGATCTTCAAGTGATCGTGACCGTGCGCGAGGACCGGAAACATCGGCAACCGGACGGGAGTCGCACACCTGGTGTCTCCTGAAGATTCGCCGCAACCGCGTGTTAGTCGTGCGCGAGGCGGAGGCGAGCTAGCACGTCGGCGACCTCTCTGGTGCTCTCGTGGTCGGGTCCGTAGGCCTCCCGCAGGTCGTTGAGCAGTGGCTGTAGCTCGGCGACGGCCTCAGTTAGCCGGCCCTCGGAAAGCATGAGGATGCCGATGTTCCGGCGTAGATCCAGCGCGTCGGGACTGGCGTAGCCGTCGGCCGTGCCGACGTGGCGGAGAACCTGCCGGAACTGCTCGAGCGCGGTGGTGGTCTGGCCGAGTTCGGCGCGACAGTGCGCAGCTTGGCGCAGGCAGTCGAGCGCTTCCGGACTGGTCGGGCCGGCGGTGCGCGAGTACGCGGCAACCAGCGCGTCGAACTCCGGCAGCGCGGCACGCGTCTCGCCGGCGAGGACCAGGATCGCCGCCCGCCGGGCGCGCAGCCGCAACACCTGCTGGTTCTCCTCGCCGAGGGCGGCGGCGGCCGGGCCGACCGCCGTGTGGAGTACCTCGGCGGCCTGGGCGAAGCGCTCGTCCGCCAGCAACGCGTCGGACTTCGCCAACGCGAGCCGAACCACCTCCCGTGCCCTGGTCCGATCCGCCTCGACCTCGGGCGCACCCGCTGCGGCCGCGGCGGGCTCGGGCACTCGCGACGGAGCCTCCTCCCGTGGTCGCGGCGCGTTGGGCAGCCGGTAGAGCAGTGTCGGATCTGGCATCCCGGCCAAGTCCCCGACGGCGGGCGGTGGCGGCGTGCCGGGCGTCGGCAGCAACGGCAGGAGCCGTTGATACACCTCGTACGCGTCTGCCGGCCGTTGCTCCGGCTGCTTGGCCAGGAGTTGCCGCGTCAGACGATCCAGGTCGTCCGGTACGTCGTCACGGATCTCACTCAGCGGCTGTGGTGGCCTGCTGACGTGCTGTTGCATGAGCTGGAACTCGTTGTCGCCCTCGAAGACATGACGGCCGGAAAGCAGCTCATGCAATACGCACCCGATTGCGTACAGGTCACTGTGGGGGGTGACCTGGCCGCCCTGGATCTGCTCCGGCGACATGTAGCGGGTAGTCCCGATGAGGTTGCCGGTCGACGTCAGCCGCGTGATGTCGGTACGCAGAATCGCGGCTATGCCGAAGTCGAGCAGCTTGACGGCGCCGGAGGCGGTGACCAGCACGTTGTCGGGTTTCAGGTCGCGGTGCACGACGGGGATGGCGTGGGCGTGGGACAGCACGGTGCAGATCTGGGCGATGATGGCGACCGCCCAGCTGACCGGTAGCTGCCGCCCCGGGTCGATGAACTCGCGCAGCGATGTGCCGTGCACCAGTTCCATCACCAGGTAGACGCGGTCGTACGAGCTGTCAAGCACCGCGTCGTAAACCTGAGGCACCCCGTGATGGTTGATCCGTGCGGTGAGCCGGGCTTCGCGGCGGAAACGCTTGGCGAACTCCTCGGCCAGTTCCGGGGTTGCGACGACATCGGGCCGGATGAGCTTGAGGGCAACCTCGCGGTCGAGGACCGCGTCGTACCCACACCAGACCTGCCCCATGCCGCCGGCGTTGATCGGCTCGACCAGCTCATACCGGCCAGCTACCCGTTCCGCCCGCATTACCTTCCTTGGCTGCCCGCTCCTGGGTCTATCTCTATCAGGCCATGTCTACACCTGCGGTTCCCGTCCGTGAAGTGCTCGACTGGCAGTGGAGGCGGACGGCCCAGGACCTGGACAGCGGTAAGGCAGTCGGGTCTGACCAACTGGGACACCGGGGCCCTCTTGGACCGCGCGCTGCTGCCGCGGCCCTGAAGTCACCCAGCTTCCGGCACGACGGTCACGTCGAATCCGCTGGCGTCGACGGCATACAAGGTAGCCAGATAGTCCCGCACCTGATCCTTGGCTCGGGCCAGCGAGCTGACCTGAGTTACTCCGGCGCCTGGGATGTGAAGCTCCCAGCCGCCGGACCAGCGGCGGGTGCGTACCGTGTAGGCCCTCTTCACTGCAGCCATCCCTTCGGCAGCCCCGCTTCCTTATCGTGGTCCCCTTGCCGGGCTTCAGCCGGCAGCCATTGACACGCGGAGCCGCCGCTGGTTGGCACCCTAAACTCGAACCGGTAGGTGGATCTTGCGGTGTCACGCTACGTCGTCGATGACGCCTTCTTGGGCGCGGATCATCCGCCAGGCCGCGGCGCGGGCGCTGCGGTTGAGGGAGTGCT
>CAZMXH010000334.1:0-4321 GCA_964570165.1 uncultured Actinomycetes bacterium | reverse complement strand
GCGCCAAGGGCGTCGAGCTGCGCGCCCCCCGGGAGGCGTGGCCGGACCAGCGCACGCCGCTGTACGACCGGGACGCGCTGCAGCGGTACCTGGCCCGGCGGCGCTAGACGCACGGAAGCGCCCCCTCCACCGGACGGGAACCGGTGGCGGGGGCGCTTGTGCTGTCGAGGGTGGGGTGTCAGAGCCGCAGCTGTCCGACGCGGCGCTCCACGCCGTTGATGCGTGTCCAGACGGTGACCGCGCCGCGGTAGTTGGGTGGTGGGATGGCGAGCACGCGGCGGCGGCCGCGTCGGCGTTTGAACGCCGGGAACCAGTCGTCGGCGCCCTTGTGGTCGCCGAGCCCGATGTAGACCTGGTCGGTGGGCGGCCCGGAGTGGGGGATCTCGATCCAGCCGTCGCCGGCGGTGCGGACGCTCATGCCGAGTCCCGCACGGTGAGCGTGTCGGGGGCGTCGATGATGTCCTCGTCGGCGGTTTGCACGATCGTCCACACCTGGTAGGTACCCGCCGACGGGCTGAGATCGCCGTCGCGGGGGCCGATTAGCACGAGGATGTCCGGCGGGGAGGCCTCGGTGTCCAAGGTGACCTCGGTGAAATCCCCCAGGTCCTGGCCGGACGGGTCGGGGATCTCGTTGCCGCTGCTGGTGAGCGCGATGCCGACGGCGGTGATGTCCTGCACGCTTCCGGCGTTGACGGTGACGGCCAGCCGCCTGTACTCGGTCGCCGTGCTGAATATGTCGGACACGTCACGGGTCCCTTCTCATCGGTCCTACCTGCCACGCCCGGCGCATGGCGTCCACGGCCCAGGCGCGGCGCATCCTGCCGGTGGTGCGCGCCAGTGCGGAGTCCCGCACATCCCCGTCCGCCCGTACCGTGCTGCCGTCGGCCATGGCCCCCACCGTGGCGAGCGCGGCGTCGCGCATGACGTCCACCTCGGCGAGCGGGTCGGCGCGCATCTCGCCGACGGTGGCCGTGGGCTCGTCGCGCATCGGGCCGATGGTGACGGCGAGGTCGACGCCGGTGCGAGCGCCGTGCCCAGTGGCATGGACGGTCAGCCCGCCGAGGGTCACCTCCGCCGTGCCGTGGGCGGTGCGGTGCCCGGCGGCGGCCAGGTCGAGCCCGCCGAGGGTGACGGTAGCGGTGCCGGTGACATGCCCGGCGGTCTGGCCCTGCGCGGTGAGCGTCAGCCCGCCGAGGTCTACAGTGGCGGCGCCGTGCGTGACGACGGTGCCTGTGGCGTCGACGGTGAGCCCGCCCAGTTCGACACTGGCGGCGCCGTGGCGGGTGACGGCGCCTGCGGCGGTGAGGCTTAGCGCGCCGAGGCTGGCCGACGCGGTGCCGTGGACTGTGCGCCTGCCCGTGGCGGTCAGTGTCAGCGCGCCGAGGCTCAGGTCGGCCGTGCCGTGGACGGTCCGCCTGCCGGTGGCGGTGAGGGCCAGCGCGCCGAGGCTCAGGTCGACGGTGCCCTCGACCTCGGCGCCGCCGGGCGGCTCCTCGGTGAAGTCCGGGTTCCCGACGGGGGTGCCGTGGCGGTTGTTGCCGCTGATGTCTCGGGCGTCGTAGTCGAGCGGCCACCAGCCGAGCATCCCGGACGGGTAGTCGCCCGGGCTGTCGGTGCCGGCGGTCAGCGCCTGCGCATCCCCGGACGTGAAGTCCACGTTCCAGATGGCGACGTTGCTGATCTGCCCGATGAAGTTGTCGAAGCCGGGGTGGCTGCCGATGCGGGTCTCGTTGCCGTGGCTGGCGGTGCTGCCGGAGATGTTCTCCACGTCGATGGTCGCCCCGTCGACCACTAGCGCGATGACATCATCCGCGGAGGACAGCGCCATGAGTACCCGGTGCAGGTTGCCGTCGTCGACCGTGGCCGGGCCGGCCTCCTCGGCGCCGCTGGAATGCTCCCAGTAGGCGGTGACCTCGCCGTCGTTCAAATACAGCTCGTACTCGGAGCTGCCGCCGGGAGTGAGGCCGTGGCCGACGATGGTGCGGAAACCGCCGTCGTCGGTGGAGGTCTCGATCTCGGCGTACACGACGAGCGGCGCGCCGCGCACGTCCAGGGCGGCGCCGTGCGCCGACAGGTCGATGTACTCGCTGCCGGTGAGGACGACGGCCACGGCTCAGGGCCTACGTCGCGACGGGAATGGACGCGTCGATGTCCCCGGTGGGCAAGGTGAAGTCGTCCCCGGCGTCGACCTCGTTGGCGGTGATCGTGCCGGAGGCGAGGAAGTTGCCGTCGGTGGACGCGTCCCACAGGGACACGTGCGTGTAGGTCTCCTGCGCGGCGACGTCCTCCCAGGTAGCGTCGGCGTCCGACGTGATCGTCCCGCCGGACGCGGCCGCCATGGAGATCTGCACCCGCGTGGACTCGGTGGCCGTGTTCGACGTGCCGGCCGCGCCGGGGTCGCCGGTGTGCAGCTGCGCCCACACGGCGCTCACCGGCAGGATCGACGGCGAGCTGCCGTTGAACAGTGCGTCGAGGATCTCCTCGGCGACCGCCGAGGCGAAACCGGTTGCCATCTCAGGCCTCCACTTCGTTGGCTGGTGCGATCCAGGTGCCGGCCGCGGCGAGGATCACCGCGATCGCCGCCGCCAGCTCGGCCTCGACGGTCACGCCGAGCGCCCCGGCCACGGTGATCACGACGGCGGCGGTGACGCCGCCGAGCAGACTGCCGATGAGCTTCCGGATCTTGCGCATGACTGGTCTCCCTACCTCGGGTGGGTCTGCACGTGCTGCTGGATGAGCGTCAGCGCCGAGTCGGCCTTAGCTTCGGCGCGCGTCGCCCGCTGCCGGTTGTCCTCGCCGAGCTTCTTCAGCGCGGCCACGTCGGCGGCGGTCTGCTCGATCAGATGCCGCGTCGACTCGGTGCTGCCGCCGTTCGGCGCCACCTGCTCGTAGGTGCGGTGGGCCGGGGCCACCACCTGCGCCCGCAGCCACCGCCGCAGCCACATGATGAACGCGCCCAGCCCGCCCAGGAGCACCACCACCTGGACGGCGATGCTGAGCCCCTGCTCCACGTCGATGGTCATCGGATCAGGCGTCGTCGTCGGTGTCAGCGGTGTCGGTGTCGCCGCGCAACCGGCGGCCTATCTGATCCACGACCTCCTCCGCGGTCAGCTCGCCGGAGCCGACCTGCTCGACCAGGTCGAGGATCGCGCCGCGTTCAGCCTGTGCCTGCTGGGCGATCTCCTCCCGGCGCTGCGCGTCGGCCGCGATCTGCGCCTCGATGGCATCAGCGCGGGCGTCGATGCGCTGCCGGATGGACTCGGAATCCAGGCCCTCGTAGGCATCCAGCAGTGCGTCGATCTTGTCCGCGTTCCGACGGCCCAGCTTCATCGCCTCGTACGAGTACTCGTGGGCCTTGGCGAGCTGGTGGTCCTTTGTGTTGGGCTTCTCGTTGACGTAGTCGAGGCCTTTCCATCGCCACCAGCGTTCCGGGCCGAGCTCCCAGATGCGCCGGCCGTAGGCGTAGGACAGCCGCAGCAGCGACCCGGCCTGGTAGCCGTCCGGGGTGTCCCTCACCGTCCCCGGGAACACCTTGAGCACCCATCCGGTGCCCCAGCCGATCCGCTCCTTCCAGGACATGCCGCCTCCGATCAGTCCGGTGCGCAGGTAGTGGTTGACCCGCTGCTGCAGCTCGCCCATCCGCGCCCACATGCGGTCACCCGGGCAGGACTTGGAGCTGACGCAGCGGTGGCCGTGGATGTTCTCCGCCGCGCCGCGGATGATGAATCCGGCGTGGTAGTCGGCGGCGATGGCCCGCGCCATGTCCTCGATTACGTGGTCGGGGACGCTGAACCCGGTGTTGGAGCAGTAGACGTAGGCGCGGGCGTTGACGTTGAGGTTCCAGTTCGGCGCGGACAGCGCGGCGCCGTGGCCGGGACAGCCGGACGTGGAGCAGGTGGAGCGGCGGTGGTCGTTGACCGTGTGCGCCCCGCGGCGGCCGATCGGCTGCATCTCGTAGATCCGCCTAGTGCCAGCCATGAAGCCGCGGTTGTAAGAAATGCCTGTGTTCGGGAATCGGCTGATGCCGATCGCCTCGATCGCCCGGGCGTGCGCGTCGTGGCTGTTGTAGTTGCCCGGGTTGGTCACTGAAATGTGAATGAACACCCTGGTCGCGGGCTCGGTGACCGACCGCGCCGACGTGTAGTTGAACCGGGCCTTCCACTCCTCGCGCCGCCGCAGCCGCATGCCCACGGCGGCGAGCCGGGACCGCTCCTGGCTGATGCTGGTCATCAGATGTGGCCCACGACGTCGAGCCCGTCGGCCGGTGCGGCGGTCAGGTGGATGTCCCCGCCGTCGGCGTCGACCTCCCGGCGGGGGTCGC
>CAZMXH010000333.1:0-4324 GCA_964570165.1 uncultured Actinomycetes bacterium | reverse complement strand
TTGGCCCGGATGGGTCGCTTCGGCGTGAACAGCTCCGCCCGGATGGCGGGATCCAGAAGCTGCATACTGCGGTCGTAATACTCCTGCACGGAGCGGATCTGGGCCGCGAAGCCGCCCCAGATGTAGCTGTGCAGATGCAGAGAATTCTTCCGGGTCTGCAATTCTCTACGCCAGCTGAACTGGTCCCGGGCGGAACACTCATCCACGATCTCTTTCAGAAGTTTCGTGGAGAGGATATAGACCTCCAGGCCACGGTAGCCTCGGGGCGTATGTAGATGATAGAGGACCTCCGTGATGCGGCCATCCTGATTCATCTCAAAATAAGTGCCGTCCTCAGTGGCGAAGCTGTCGTTCCCGCAGACCACGGTCACATCCGCGCCGGATCTGATGTGGCTCTCCAGGATCTCACTCATAGGCAGGTTCACCACAAGGTCGCCGTCCATCAGCGCCACATAGTCCTGCCGGATTTCGTCCAGGTAAGTGCGGACGCCGGCCAGGGCTTCGATCTTACCCCGGAAGGGCAGCACGCCCCAGTTCTGCTGATACAGCGTGACCAGGGCGCTGATCAGGTAGGCCTCGGCCAGCTCCGCATCGGTCACCGGTGTGGCCACCCGGGCGTAGTAGGTGGACGGCGCGATCGAAACACCATGCTCGGACAGCACGGCGCAGATCGGCTCGACGCCGAACCGGTCCTGGTAGGCGCTGATGTAGTCGACGATCACTTGAGTCGGCGGTCGAGCTCCGCCTGGGCGAAAAACGCGGCACTGGTCTTAGGATCTCATTCGCACGCTCAAGCTCGGCCACCCGCCGCTTCAGCGCCCGAACTTCCTCAGACTCCGCCTGCCGCGGCGCCCCCGGCCCCCGCCTACCCTCGGCCCGCTCGGTCTCCTCCACCCAGTTACGCAACGTCGCCGGGTTCACATCCAACAACGCCCCCACATGCCGTCGGGCGCCAAGCTTCGACCCGTGCCCGTCGGCGAGCCGGTCGCGATACATCCGCACCGCCCGCTCACGGAACTCCTGGTCGTACTTCCGATCGTCACGCGGTTGCAGCGCTCGCTGTTCCGGGCGAAACCTAGGGTTGTTGCGCATCTGTGCGCCATTGCACTCGTTGTTGCCGGCTAGCAGCAACTTGTGGGATAGTTCAGGCGACACCGTTACCCGTGGGGTAGGGCTGGTCGCCGAGCCAGACGAGTACGTCTTGCCGCCACCAGCGCAGCCGTCGGCGGATGATGAAGCCGTGCGGCCCGGTGCCGAGCACGTGCGCCAGCAGCACAGCCAGGCGACAAGCGTCAACGGCCGGCGACTCACCAAAGGCTTGATCATGAGGGACGACTTGGAATCGTGGTTGCGCGCCTGACGGTCAGGCGCTAGGCGTGCCAACGCCTGTATCGGATGAACGGCCGCTCGCACTCCTCGAGAACCTCGAGGTAGTCGTCGGCGTGCGCTTGTGTTGGCTGAACCTTGAGATCATCTAGCAGCAACCGAAGGACCGCCTCGATGCTGACGCGACCGCTTGGGACGTGCGCCTTGTGGCTGATTGGGCCACCCGAGAAGTGCAAGTGCGGGAAGGTTGCCCCAATGTGCGGGTGCCAATGCCACGATATCAGTTCGTTTCCATCGCCGTCATCCAGTCGATACGCGTATTGGACCGTGCTCACGTGCCAGTCCGAGCGGTCCTCCTGGACGTACCGGAACTGATGCGCGATCTTCAGCTTCAGGTCGCCATGTAGGGCGGAACGTAGCTGTAATGGATCCTGGGACAGGGTCAGCGCATGATCCTCGTCCCAGGATCCGCCACTAGTGAATAGGTGAGCGTCTGTGATGCAGGACAGCGCTCGCTTCAACGGCTCAAGGAACGCCGTGCGAGCCTGCGCCGGAGTTCTACCGGGCAAAGGGCAGGAGCATGACGAGGTGGAAGACGTCGGGGTCGTCCAGATCGAGAGTCCCCGCGTCGTATGCGGCCTCGAACTGCTCCAACGTCATGCCCAACTGGGCCCGGATCTTGCGATCGAGAAACTCACGGCCGTCGTGACGGTCAAGCTCGACGACGCCTGGTTCGGCGGTGATCGGGCTCATGGCGGCCTCCTCGGTTCGCAGGTACAACACCAATGTATCTACACGATGGGGATGACAGAACAGGTAGGAGGTCACTGATTCCGGCCTGTTATCAAGGTGCATCGGACCTGTGCACGACCTCCACAGGACGGACAGAACGGCACGACCTCGACCTGCTCGATCAGCAGTTCCACATCAGGCCCAGTACGTCGATAGGTGAGCACCCGAACGTTCTTCAGGCCCACCAACGCCTGGACGATCCGGTTAGGCTCAGACACGACGAAGGTGTCACGGGATTTCTTGGTCACACATCAAAGACTGCGGCACCTTCGTCCCCCATCAACCCGCCACCACGCACACGCAAAGAAGGCCACCCCGAAGGATGGCCTCCCCGCTGAGATCCGAAGACCCGGTAAAACCCCTGGTCAGAAGAGCGGTGGCGGTGGGATTCGAACCCACGGAGGAGTTGCCCCCTCACACGCTTTCGAGGCGTGCTCCTTAGGCCGCTCGGACACGCCACCGTCGCCGAGGGTACCGGAGCCGGCGCCAGTGCAGGTAACTGGTCAGCGATCACGCTGCGAGGCGAAGAACGAGCGCAGCAGGGCGCCGCACTCGCCGGCCAGCACCCCGCCGATCACCTCCAGGCGATGGTTCATCCGGCGGTCGCGCACCAGGTCCCACACCGAACCGGCGGCACCGGCCTTCGGGTCATCAGCGCCGTACACCAGCCGGTCCACTCGTGCCAGCACCAACGCTCCCGCGCACATCACGCACGGCTCCAGCGTCACCACCAGCGTGCAGCCGTCCAACCGCCACGAACCTCTCGCAGCAGCGGCCGCGCGCAGCGCCACGATCTCCGCGTGGGCCGTCGGGTCTCCGACCGCCTCCCGCTCGTTGTGCCCGCGCCCTAGGACGTCGCCGGACGGTCCTAGCACCACGGCCCCCACGGGCACGTCCGCGGTCGACAGCGCCCGCTCGGCCTCTGCCAGCGCGACCCGCATGGCTTCGTCGTACCGCCCGGCCGGGGCGCCCGCCACCTGCCCGGTCACTCCTCCGCCACGTCCAGCGCGGCCTCGTACTCCTGGGTGAAGCCCATCTGGTCCGCCAGCTCGCCGATCATGTCCTCTGGGTACCAGTCGATCTCGTCGCACACGGCGGCGACGGTGATCGAGGTGACGCCGTAGTCCGCGAAGATGCCCAGGTCACCGGCCGGCTGCACCCGCTCCTCCTCTTCGGGCAGCGGCAGCCCGAGCCGCTGCAGTACCAGCCGGGCCAGCGGCCAGTCGGCCGCCGCGGTCACGTCGGAGAGCAGGTAGCGCACCTCGTCGTCGAAGACCCGGATCGCGACGAAGAAGTCGTCGTCGACCGAGATCAAGCCCAGCCCGCCGCGATCGGACGGGCGCCGGCGGAGCTCCGTTACCAGGCGGTCGAGATCGCCGGCCAGGTCGTTCGGCAGCGGCTCGACCCGCCACTCGTCCGCCTCCTGGTACACGGCCAGCACGAAGTCGACTCCGGCATCGCCCACGCTCGGATCGCCCTCCTCGGACGCAGCAGGTCATCGACCGGTTTAGTGGCCGCGTCAGGAGAATCGTCCCCCAGCACGTGATCCCGACGCCAGTGATATTCAGTGACGCAACAGGGTCCGAATATGCGCGGGTCGCTCACGGTGCGGTGCCGCGCGGGCAAGCAATGCACGCGCCTCAGCCAGCTCCCGCAGAAACACCGCCCTCTGGCGGAGCCGCTCGGGATCGGCGACTGGTTGGGCTAACGCGGAATCCGCGTCAGGTTCCGGGTCGGCGACGGAACCGTCAGGCATGACTCCTCCTCGCACGAACTCGCACGACTAACCATGCGCTGGTCGGACGCTAGCACTGTGGCGGCCCTCCGTCGAGTGCAGCCCTCGCGATCATCGGCATGTCCCTCCGCGCCTTAACTGCCCGCACCCCTTGCACCTGCATGGTTGCGCGATAGGTTCCGGGCATGCGCCTGCACGAAGCCGATCATCCGCTCGTCGCTCACAAGCTGACCGTCCTCAGGGACAAGAACACCGACTCCCCGACATTCCGCCGGCTCGCCGACGAGCTCGTCACACTGCTCGCCTACGAGGCCACGCGTGACGCCCGGGTCGCTCCCGTGCAGGTCGAGACGCCGATCGCGCCTGCATCAGGGGTCCGGCTGTCGCCGCCCAAGCCACTGGTCGTGCCGATCCTGCGGGCCGGGCTCGGCATGCTCGAGGGCATGACGCGGTTGCTCCCGACCGCCGAGG
>CAZMXH010000332.1:990-4332 GCA_964570165.1 uncultured Actinomycetes bacterium | reverse complement strand
GCAGAAGGTGTCGGAGACCTCGACGACACCGGCGGCCATGAGGAGTTGCTGGACGAGGTTGGCGCCCCCGTACAGGCATAGCAGCGCGGTCACACCCCAGCCGGCCAGGAGCACCAGCCACCGGGGGAAGAGGCTTCCCCAGCGTTGTGTCAGGGCCAGGGCCCCCGGGACCCCGGCGAGTTTGCCGAAGACGGAGATCCAGACCGCGGCCACGACCAGGGGGTCGCCCGCGAGCGCGGGGCCGGTGACGGATTCTCCGATGGTGTCCAGCAGTGCGGTGCCGCCGAGGGCCCAGTAGAAGCTGACCGCCGCGAAGAGCAGCGCCCACACCGCGGCATTGTAGGCGGGCCATGTGGGGACTCCGATGTTCTCCAGCAGGCTCGACTGACGCTCCTGACTGTTTTCCTCGGGCGTGCGCATGTCATCGGGCTTCTTCCCGGTCTCGGCGGCTCGGGCCGGGGCGGGAGGTGATCAGGCGACGCCTCCCGCGGTGTCGCTATCGTAGCGTGACCCAAGCTCTTACCCTTTCGTGCCGCAGTTCATCGCACCGCTCGGGAAGGCATTCCTACGCTCGTCTTCATCGTCGCGCCGTCCTCGTCTACCTCGTCTTGATGCTCCTCGTGCCGCTGTGAAGACCGTGCGGGAGTATCAGCGGATGAACGGCGGTGCTGCGAGAGGTTGATCGCGCGGAACCACGCGGCAAAGCAGGATATCGCGCGGAACCACGCGGCAAGGCAGGATATCGCCTGGGCGATCGATGACGCGCCCGTGCCCCTTCAGGTGTGCGAGGTGTCTGCGGCCGCTACCGGTTCCCCGTCC
Source organism: uncultured Actinomycetes bacterium (assembly GCA_964570165.1). Lineage (GTDB taxonomy): Bacteria > Actinomycetota > Actinomycetes > Jiangellales > Jiangellaceae > JBMCTR01. The sequence goes on along the minus strand of CAZMXH010000332.1, from coordinate 3,513 downwards.
CACCCTAAGCGGATGGCGCGGGAGCGCACCCAGTATGCGGGGGTGCGGCCTGTCATGGCGCGGCATTCCCGGATGTAGTGCGATTGGTCGGCGAAGTCGCCGCTCGGGTTGTAGCTACCGGCGTAGATGTCCGCCGCGAACTGCGTCGCGAGTCGCACCTGTCGGGGGATGCGCTTCGGCGGCTGGCCCGCGTAGCGCGCGACGATCCTCTCGTCCTGGCGGCGGCTGAGCGGCGGTCGTGAGTCGAGCCGCCCCGCGACGAGGGTGGGCCACCGCTCAAGGAATATCTCCTCGTCGAAGTGGGTGGGCACGGCGTCGCGCGCGTCGGCGAGCAGATCCGGCCACTCCTCGACGGGCTGCGTGCGGAAGGGACCCAGCATGGGCAGCTCGGCGGTGGTGAACCGGCGGTCGACGAACAGGTGGGGGTGCCCGAGCAGGATCTTGAGCAGGCTGGGGAGCGTGAACAGGAGCGCCACCGGCGCGCGCGTCGCGACGTGCCACACCCTGTTGTGCGGGCCGAAGAGCCGCACCTCGTCACCGTCGGCCATGAACGTCGCGCACGGCGACGGCAGCAGCTCGATCCGCCCCGCAGGCGCGTGCGCCATCCGGATCTTGAAGGGTGCCGGCATCGCCTCGCTCCCTCCCGCCCCGTCGCGGAAACGTGTCGCAGGTGTCCAATCGGGCCAGACGCTGCCCCTTTTAGTTTAGTGAGGCAACGCTCCATGCGAAGGGACAGATGGTGATGGCACTCGGACCGAAGGCGATGGGCGACGCGATCGCCGCTAACCTCGAGGCGAAGACGGGCAAGACGCTCGAGGGATGGCTCGCGGACCTCGCCCGGGAGGGACTGCACGATCGGGAGGCGGCCCTCGCGTGGCTCAAGGGGCAAGGGCTCGGACACTTCCAGGCGCAGCTCGTCGTCCAGAAGCACGCGGGTGAACCGCTCTACGACGATCCCGAGCAGCTCCTGACCGAGCTGTTCCGCACGCAACCGGAGCAGCGCGCGACCTACGAGGCGATCGTGCGGGAGCTCGCACGCGACCACCGCTTCGTGGTCAACCCCTGCAAGGGCTACGTCCCGCTGTACTCGCCCCGGAACCGCATCTTCGCCTCGTTCGTCCCGACGCGCGACGGTCTCTACGTGGGACTCGTCGGCGACGGATTCGATGTGCCCACCGTGCCGCACCGCGCCTCCCGCGGGGGATCCGAGCGGATGACGGTGGGGGCACTGTGCCCCGACGTCGAGACAGGCGTCCGCCTGGCCGCGCAGTCGTACCGCAACGACATGGCAAAGGGATGAACAAGGGTGGAATCAGCGCCCGGCTGGTCCCATGTCCTGTAGCCACCACCACGGTAGACTCGAGAACGTCGCTGAGCGCCGGCGCATACTGACGACCGGGATCGAGAGGCCATCGATCACCGCTTCCGGGTTGTTCATCTGAGACCTCGTACGAGCATTTCAGTGCGTCGCTGGACGGTGTCCAGACCCTCCCGAGACGACAAGGAAACACTTCACATGGTGCATATTGCTGCCTACACACCGAGCTACCGCACGGCCTTGCTTGACCTGTCTCTACGAGCCTGGGAACCCGTGTTCGCCGTTCTGGCAGAGCAGGTCCCGGCGTTCGTCTATGCCTCGTTCTACCCGGCGGGCTGGCGCAAGCGACAATACGACGACCTCGCCGAGATCCTTGATTCGGAGCCGCAGAACGTTGCCGCAGCGCTCGACGGGGATCGTCCCGTCGGTTGGGTCTGCACTCGACTGCATCCAGAGGATTCCATGGGCGAGATCTACGTACTTGTCGTCGACCCCGACTTTCAGAGACGTGGGATCGGAAAGCTCCTTATGGAGCATGCGTTCGAGCTGTCGCGGGCTGCCGGCATGAAGATGATCATGGTCGAAACCGGGGATGACGACGGCCACGCACCGGCACGGGCGGCCTACGAGTCGAACGGCTTCGAGCGATGGCCAGTCGCAAGGTACTTCAAGGAACTCAACAAGGACGACACCTCACGGCCGTAGCAGCAGGCGACGGGCGGTACGCCGTCTGGTCGAAGCCGGACCTTTGGCAGCTCGCGTGGCGCGTAGCTGCTACATTTGAGATAGCGTCGCGTGCTGGTGGCAGGCAGTGTCAGGCATGGAGGCGCCGGACCGAGGGAGCAACGATGACATCGTTCACCCCTTCGCCCATTCGTGACTGAGGGCGAGAAGGCCAGGCTTGTCGCCTGGAATGACGAGATCCGCCGTGTCCATGACCGGCTACGAGAAGCCCTGCGCGTCGCGCGCGAGGCTGTGGCAGACGGTGTGGCGAATGGCGACACGACCCGTGAACTGCTGTTGTACTGTCATGGGTTCTGCACCGCTCTGACCTCGCATCATGTTGGCGAGGATAGACACCTTTTCCCAGCCATTGCCGCTGAGCACCCCGAACTGGCGGACACGCTGCGATATCTCGTGCAGGACCATTCGATGATTAGCCATCTCATCCAGGGCCTGCAATCATCCATCGATCAACATGACGA
>CAZMXH010000332.1:0-980 GCA_964570165.1 uncultured Actinomycetes bacterium | reverse complement strand
CCACAGAGCTGGACCGCCACCTGGAGGGCATCGCTGCGATCATGGAATCGCACTTCCGATACGAAGAACGTCAGCTCCTGAAAGTTCTCGGAGAACTTCGGCTCGACGAAGCGCCTGGCGACGTACTTGGGCCTCTGTGATGAGTTCACGATCCCGACGCATGCCCGCTGGTTCGCTCGCTGCCGCGGCTGCGATCTCGCTGTCCGCATGCGGAACCACCATCGGTGAAGCGAGCGAGCTGGCGCTCCACGAGCCTTCCGGTGATGGGTCGGATGCGCTCGCAACAGGAGCCTTAGCGCTCGTGGACGGATGTGTGATCCTCGAATCAGCGGACGGAAGCGTGACCGTTCCTGTGTTTCCCCGCGGGAGCGCCCAATGGGTCAACGGAGAGTTGCATTACGCCGACGAAACCCGATCTCGTTGGCGACGAGCTGAGTCTCGCTGACGGATGGGTTTCCGTCGACCACCTCGGCATCGAGGTGAACGTGCCCGTCGGCTGCCCGGATCATGCCTTCTTCGTTGTCGCTCAGGTCAGCTCGCACTGTTCGCCGAGTTGACAACGATATCGATCCGTTTGCCACCGACCCCTTCCGGCGTAGCGTGCATCCTTACCAGCAAGGCAAGCCGCCGCTCAAGGTGTCGACGGGCTGGACGGTGTTCCAGTCGATGGTGGTGATGTCGCCGAGGTTGGGGGCGTTGGGCCAGTGGCGGGCGAAGACGTGAACGACGGGTTCGTTGATCTCGGCGAACCAGATCGTGTGGGTGTCGAAGACCTGCTCGACGGCGAGGTCGAGTTCGCGGTAGCCGGAGAACAGTGATCCGACTCGCAGGCGGCGGTCGTCGACTTTGTCGCTGGCTTCGCGCATGAGGACTCCGGCAGCTCGGTGATCCCCGGTCGTCGTCCTGCGACTCCCTGACCGGGTTGGTCACCTGCCAGCTGCTCGCCGCGCCCCTTCCTCGCCGACCGCGCCGTGCCCCGG
>CAZMXH010000331.1:0-4335 GCA_964570165.1 uncultured Actinomycetes bacterium | reverse complement strand
GTGCCCGGCCTCGCGGGCGATGCCCGCGATCTCCACAGTGCCGTCCGCGATCTCCGGCACCTCCAGCGCGAACAGCTTCTTGACGAGGTTCGGATGCGTCCGCGACACGGTGACGATCGGCCCGCGCACGCCCTTCCGGACTTGCAGGACGTAGCACTTGATCCGGCTGCCATGCACGTACCGCTCCCCCGGCACCTGCTCCTGCGCCGGCAGCACGGCCTCGATCTTGCCGAGGTTGACGAGCACCGACCGCGGGTCGCGGCCCTGCTGGACGGTGCCCGAGACGATGTCGCCCTCCTTGGTGAGGAACTCGCCGAACGTCACCTCGTCCTCGGCATCGCGCAGCCGCTGCAGGATCACCTGCTTCGCCGTGGTCGCCGCGATGCGGCCGAAGCCTTCCGGAGTGTCGTCCCACTCGCGCACCACCGAACCGTCCGGGCCGAGCTCCTGCGCCCACACGGTCACGTGCCCGGTCTTGCGGTCGACCTCCACCCTCGCGTGCGGCTCGGCGCCCTCGGTACGCTCGTACGCCACCAGCAGGGCCTGCTCCAGCGCCTCGACGACGAGGTCGAAGGAGATCTCCTTCTCCTGCTCGAGCGCCCGCAGAATCGCCAGGTCGACGTCCACGACCTCACCGTCCCTCGCGGCGGAACTCGACCTGCACCGTGGCCTTGACCACCTCGTCGTAGGGGACGGCGACCGGCCGGCCGCCAACGTCCAGCTCGGCACCGTGCTCGTCCGCAGCCGTGATGCGGCCGTCCACCCGGTCACCGCCGGTGCGCTCGACGCGCACCAGCCGGCCGATGTTACGGCGCCAGTGCCGCGGCAGCGTCAACGGCCGGGACACGCCAGGCGAGCTGACCTCGAGCGTGTACTTCCGATCTCCGATGACGTCGGTTCTTCTGTCCAACGCCTCCGAGATCGTGCGGGACACGTCGGCGCAGCGCTCGAGGTCCACCCCGCCGTCGGCGTCGACGACGACCCGGACCCGGCGTCGCGGTCCGGCCAGGGCGACATCGAGCTCCTCGAGATCCAGCCCGTCGGCTGTGACGATCGGCTCGATCACGGCACGGAGGAGGTCATCGGTGGGGCTCACGCGATCCTCCTCATTGTCAAGTTGGCTGTGCGTTGCCAGGGCAGCACAAAACCCGGCGTCGCCACGACGTCGGTAAGGCCTAGCTTAGCGCTCCGCAGGTCAGCACGCCCGTACCTTGATATGAGACTCGTGCCTTACGGTGTTGCAGGTGCTCGATGATCCGTCTCGGTCGCTGTCCCGGCGCGCTTTCGTGGTGCTCGGTACGATCGCACCGCTCGTCGCATGCAGCCCGCTGGACAGCGAGCCGGCGGCCACCCCGCCGCCAGTACCTCATCCCGACATGGCGGTGCGCCGCCGCGCCGTCGTCGCTGAGTCGTCGCTGATCGCGCTGTACGCTGCCGCCGCCCACGACCACCCCGACCTTGCTGACCGGCTCGAGCCGTTCCGGTCGCGCCACGACGAGCATCGCGCCGCGCTGGCAGCGGTCCCGATCCCGGTCTCCGCCGCGGCGACCACAACCTCTCCGACTGCGAGCGCCTCGCCCGCGCCGGAGGCCCCACGCCCGTCCGTGCCGCCCGACCCCTCCGACGCGCTCGATGAGCTTGTCGCCGCCGAGGCCGCGGCCGCTGAGGCGCGGCTCGCGGACTGCCTCGACGCCCGCGGCCGCGAGCTCGCCACCGTCCTCGCCTGCGTCGCGGCGGCAGAGGCGGCCCACGAACGGCTGCTCCGCGGGGTGGTGTCATGAGGCGCGTCGCGGGTGATGGTTTCCCGGCGAGCACGCTGGATGCGTTGCAGGCATCGCTGGCCGGCGAGCATGCCTGCGTCTACGGCTACGGGCTGGTCGGCGCCCACGCGGCGGGCAGGGACGAGGACGACGTGCGGACGGCCCTGGACACACACCGGGCCCGGCGTGACCAGCTCGCCCGCCAGATCCGGCTGCGCCATGCCGAGCCGGTGGCCGCACTGCCGACGTACGCGGTGCCGTTCCCGGTCGACGGCTCGGCCGCCGCGCGCCGGCTAGCGGGCCTGCTCGAGCAGCGGCTCGCCGTGCTCTACGCCGACCTGGTCAGCGTGACCTCGGTGCCCGCGCTGCGCGAGCTTGCCGCCGAGCGACTCGTCGAGACGGCCGTCCTGGCGGCCCGCTGGACAGGGGACACCACGGCGCTGCCCGGCCTGGACGACGTACCGGAGCCGGACGCGTGATTCCGGTTCCCGCCGCGCTCCGGGAGAGCGTGGCCGCAGCCTTCGGCGAGGCGGGAATTCGCTGGTGCGAGGGATTGCCCGGCGTGTTCGCTGAGTACCGCGACGCGTGGGACCTGACCCTGGACCTGCCGGAAGGGGCCGAGCCGTGGCACGGGTTCTGCGGCATCGTCATCCCAGTGTTGACCTCCCTTGGCGAGCAGGCGGTCCTCAAGATCTCGTGGGCGGACGAGGAGACCGCCCACGAGCACGCCGCACTCGCCGCGTGGGCGGGCAACGGCGCCGTCCGCCTGCTCGCCGCCGACGGGCCCCGCCGCGTGCTGCTCCTTGAACGCCTCGACGGCGGTCGCGACCTGCACGCTGTTCCCGTCCCCGACGCGATCGGCGTCTGGGCCGACCTGATGGCCCGGCTGGCCGTCCCCGCACCACCCGAGATCGAGACGGTGGCAGGGCTGGCCGCCCGCTGGGCCGACGAGCTGCCACGACGCTGGCGCGCCGCCCGTCCTCCGCATGACGATGCCCTGCTCGACCGGGCGGTCGGCCTGGCCACCGAGCTGAGCACTGCGAACAGCGGCGGCGGCCCGCTCATCCACGCCGATCTGCACTACGCGAACGTCCTTGCGACACTTCCGGGAGCGGCCGCGAGGCGCGGCTCCTGGCTCGCGATCGATCCCAAGCCAATGGCCGGCGATCCCGAGTTCGCGGTGCTGCCGATGCTGTGGAACCGGCTGGATGAGCTCGACGGCCCCGATCCGGAGACCGCGCTGCTGCGCCGCCTGGGTGCCCTGGCCGGCGCCGCCGGCCTCGACGTCGAGCGCGCGCACGCCTGGTCGCTCATCCGGGTGGTGGAGACGGTGGTCTGGAACGCTGAGACGGGCCTGGTGCAGCACGAGCACCGGCCCGGCTGGATCGCCGAGGTCCTGCTCCGGTCGTGAGCGGCTTTCAGGTACGTGCCGGGGCGCCGGACGGTACGTGCCTAAGCCCCAGACGTGTGTGTTGGGTGGGCCGCCCACCAGAGTCCGCTACGCCCCACCAGGTCCGCACGCCTGCCGCAGCACGGCCGCGCCTGCCGAACGTGATCGACCTAGCTGAGGCGGCGGACGGCGTCGGCGATGGGGACGTCCTCCCGGTCGCCGGTACGGCGGTCGCGGACCTCGACCGTGCCGCGGGCCACCCCGCGCCCAGCGATCACGATCGTGGGCACCCCGATCAGCTCGGCGTCGGCGAACTTCACCCCCGCCGACACGCCCTCGCGGTCGTCGTAGAGCACCCGCACGCCCGCGGCGTCCAAGTCCGCGGCCAGCCGTTCGGCGGCTTCGGCCGCGGCCTCACCAGGCCTGCCGGCTGCGACCAGATGGACGTCGGCCGGCGCCACCTCCCGCGGCCAGACCAGCCCGAGCTCGTCGTGCGACTGCTCCGCGATCGCCGCCACCGCACGGGACACGCCGATGCCGTACGAGCCCATGGTTACCGTGACTCGTTCGCCCTGCTCGTCCAGCACCTTGAGATCGAGCGCCTCGGCGTACCAGCGGCCCAGCTGGAAGATGTGCCCGATCTCGATCCCGCGGGCGATCTCCACGGTGCCGCCGCACTCCGGGCACAGGTCGCCGTCGCGGACCTCGGCGGCCTCGATCGTCCCGTCCGCCACGAAGTCGCGGCCTGCGACAAGGTCGAACACGTGCCTGCCGACCTGGTTGGCTCCGGTGATCCATCTGGTGCCCGTCACGACCCGGGGGTCCACCAGGTACCGAATGCGCGACTCTGACTCGGCACCGAGCGCCTGCGGCCCCACGTACCCGCGAACGAGCGCCGGGTGGTCGGCGAAGTCCTCCTCGGTGAACGGCTCCGGCTCGGCGGGACCGACCTGCGCCTCGAGCCGCTTCATGTCAACGTCGCGGTCGCCGGGCAGGCCGATGACGAGCGGCTCGCGCCGCCCGTCCGGGTGCTTGAGCATGACGATGACGTTCTTCAGCGTGTCGGCCGCGGTCCACTCCCGGTCGGCTCGGCGCAGGTCCTCGCGCTTGTTGGCGAGCGCGACGAGGGTCTCGATCGTGGGCGTGTCCGGCGTTTCCTCGACGTGGGCGGCCGGCGCGTCGTCG
>CAZMXH010000330.1:0-4343 GCA_964570165.1 uncultured Actinomycetes bacterium | reverse complement strand
GCGGAGCCGGCCAAGGCGGAGCCGGCCAAGGCGGAGCCGGCCAAGGCGGAGCCGGCCAAGGCGGAGCCGGGCGCACCGGCACCGGCCGCGGAGCAGGCACCGGCTCCCCAGCCGAGCCCGCTGCGCGGCACCACGGAGAAGCTCAGCCGGATACGCGCGGTGATCGCCAAGCGCGTCCACGAGTCGCTGCAGAACACGGCGCAGCTCACGACCGTCGTCGAGGTCGACGTGACCGCGATCGCCAGGCTCAGGGACAGGGTCAAGGCGTCGTTCGAGCAACGGGAGGGCGTCAAGCTGTCGTTCCTGCCGTTCTTCGCCAAGGCGGCGATCGAGGCGCTCAAGGAGCATCCAAAGCTCAACGCGAGCATCGACACCGCGGCCGGGGAGGTCACCTACCACGACACGGAGAACCTCGCCATCGCCGTCGACACCGAGCGCGGCCTGATGGTTCCGGTGATTCACAACGCAGGCGACCTCAACATCGCCGGGCTGGCCAAGCGCATCGCCGACCTGGCCGAGCGCACCCGGAACAACCAACTGAAGCCCGACGAGGTCTCCGGCGGGACTTTCACCCTGACCAACACCGGCAGCCGAGGCGCGCTGTTCGACACCCCGATCTTCTTCGAGCCGCAGGTCGCGATCCTCGGCACGGGCGCGGTGGTGAAGCGTCCGGTGGTCATCAACACCGAGCTCGGCGAGACGATCGCGATCCGCCACATGATGTACCTCGCGCTCAGCTACGACCACCGGCTGATCGACGGGGCGGACGCCGCCCGCTTCCTGGGTGCCATCAAGCAGCGGCTCGAGGCCGGCCAGTTCGAGGCGGACCTCGGCAGCTGAGCCCCGCCGGAAGAGTGCGGTGCCGCTCGTCGCCGGTTCGTGGGATGGGATCATGGCGGCATGCGTGTCGCGATGACGGGATCCAGCGGATTGATCGGCACCGCGCTGCTGGGGTCACTTACCGCTGACGGGCACGAGGTGGTCCGAATCGTCCGGCGCGAGCCGCAGCGGACCGACGAGGTGCCGTGGGACCCCGACCGCGGGCACATCGACCCGGCGTGCCTCGAGGGCGTCGACGCCGTCGTCAACCTGGCCGGTGCCAACATCAGCGGCCACCGCTGGACCCCGTCCTACAAGCGCACGCTCGTCGCGAGCCGTGCGAACGCGACCCGAACCATCGCAGCGGCGCTGGCCGGGCTCGACAACCCGCCACAGGTGTTCATCTCGGCGTCGGCGACCGGGTTCTACGGCACCGGGCACGGGGTGGAGGTGATCGACGAGGACGACCCGCCGGGCGAGACCGGGTTCCTAGCCGAACTGTGCACCGAGTGGGAGGCCGCGGCAGCACCCGCGGCGGAAGCCGATGTCGCGGTGTGCCACCCCCGGATCGGCATGGTGATGACCGCGTCGAGCGGGGCGATGGGCCGGATGCTGCCGTTTTTCCGCCGCGGGTTCGGCGGCCCGCTCGGCGGTGGCGACCAGTACTGGAGCTATGTCTCATTGGTGGACGCCGTTCGCGCCCTCAGATTCCTGCTCGAGACGCCCGGATGCGCCGGCCCGTACAACGTCACCGCTCCGGAACCGGTGACCAACGCCGAGTTCTCCCGGGTGCTTGCACGGGCGTTGCACCGGCCGATGCTGCTGCCGGTCCCCGCCCCCGCGTTGCGCATCCGGCTGGGCGAGCTGGCCGAATACGTTCTGGCTAGCGTGCGGGCAGTACCGCGGAGGCTGCTGGAGGCGGGCTTCCGGTTCGAGCACCCGGACGCCCGCAGCGTGGTCGCGGCCGCGCTGAGGTAGCCGCGGAGGGCTCAGCTGAATCGCCAGCCCGATGCGTCCGACGACACGACGAGCTCCGCCTGCCACGTGTCCTCAGGCACCCCGTCCAGCTCGGCGACGACCTCGCCATCTTCGTTGACCAACCGATGCGCGGGGACGCGGTCGGTGATCTCGAGGACGACGGGCTGCTCACCGTCCGCGGAGAGCTGCTCGACGTTGATCACCTCGAAGCGCAGCCCGTCGGTCCGGACACCCTCGTCGGTGTACGTCTGGAGCAGCTCATAGTCGCTCACCAGGTACGGGCTCGTCGGTGCGAACAGCTCGCACAGCAGTTCGGCGTTCTGCTCGTTGAAGGCGGCGGCACGCCGGGCGAAGAGCTGCTCGACGACAGGAGTCCAGTTCGTGACTTCGGGCGGTTCCTCCGTCGGTGCGGGCTGCGGCCCGCCGCACAGGTCCTCCTCACCCTCCTCCGCGGCCGTCACCCGTCCTGCCCCAGGAAGCATCGCGGCATCCGGGTTGCCCGTCAGCTGGTTCCACACTGCGACGACGCCCAGCCCGATGACCGGGACGGCGACGACGAGGGCAAGCGCCACCAGAACGACATCGCGGCGGCTGGTCCGGCGGCGTCGCGGCGCCGGAGCCTCGTCGGAACCGGCCGGACGGCGCCGGCTGGACCGCCGTCCAGACCGTCGCCAGTGCTCAGCGTCGGACGCGCCGGCGTCGAGCACCTGCTCCATGACCTCCTCATGGATGCCGCTTCCGGCCAGGCCGTCGAACCCGCCCGGTGCGACGAGTCCGACCGGCTCGGGTTCTGCGAGCGCGAACACCGCGTCGGACAGTGCTGCTGCGTCCGGGCGCCGGCTCGGGTCAGGGTCGAGCGCGCGGGTGAGCGCTGCGTGGGTAGCCGGCGGGATGCCCGGAAGGCTCGGCGGGAAGCCGGGGAACTGGCCGGTCAGCGCGACGCAGGCGAGTGCCGCGACGCTGTACACGTCCGCAGCTGGTGAGGGCCAGTGCCCCGCCGCGATCTCCGCTGCGGCGAACCCGGGCGTGGCACCGGGGTGCTCGCCCACGACCCGCGAGAGGCCGAGATCCGTCAGCATCGGCCTGCCGTCCCCCGTGAAGACGACGTTGGCCGGCTTGACGTCGCCGTGAACCAGCCCTCGAGAGTGGATCTCCGACAGCGCCTCAGCCAGCGGCGCGCAGATCGTGACCACCTCGCCTGGAGTGAGCCTGGCGCGAGCCGCCAGCAGATCGGCGAGGCTGCCGCCGTCCGCGAACGCCGTCACCAGCGCGAGGCCGCCATCGAGGTCCACCATTCCGTAGAACGGGGCGACGTGCGGGTGGTCGATCGCCGCCAGCGCCGCTGCCTCGTTGAATGCCGGATCCCGCTGGTGGGGCGAGGACAGCTGGACGAGCTTGACCGTCACGTACTCGCCGGACGCCTCCTCGCGCGCCACCCACGCCGATCCGTGGCCTCCCGTGCCGAGTTGGTACTCGAGGATGTAGCCCGGCACGCGAGGGGGTTGGTTCACGGGGCTTATCGTTGCAAACGGCTGCTGGTTGTCACACGCGGCCCGCCGGTCCTTAGCTGCCCTATCTTTTCGCCACCCTGGCTTGCGCGGCGACGGTCCGCCGGGCGGTCGGGGCGAAGCATGCGGGCCGTGCCGTACGCTGGGACCATGAGTGATCTGCGGATCACCCGCTACGAGGGGCTCGTCCCCTACGGTGTGGCCTGGGACGAGCAGCGGCGCCTACACCGCGCTCGGGTGGCGGACGAGATCCCTGACACGGTGATGCTGCTCGAGCACGAACCCGTCTACACCGCAGGGAAACGGACCGAGCCGCACGAGCGGCCGCTGCCCGGCACCGGAGCCCCCGTCGTCGACGTCGACCGCGGCGGAAAGCTCACCTGGCATGGTCCCGGGCAGCTCGTCGGCTATCCCATTCTTCGGCTGCCGGACCCAGTCGACGTGGTCGCCTACGTGCGCCGGGTCGAGCAGTTTCTGATCGACGCCTGCGCGGAGTTGGGCGTAGCGGCGACGCGCATCGACCGCCGCGGCTGGAGCGGCGTCTGGGTGCAAGGAGACAACGGTCCGCCGCGAAAGGTGGGCGCGATCGGCATCCGGGTGGCCCAGGGCGTCACGATGCACGGCTTCGCCCTCAACTGCGACTGTGACCTGAGGTGGTACGACGACATGGTGCCGTGCGGCATCGCGGATGCGGGCGTGACGTCGCTGTCAGCGGAACTGGGACGCCCAGTCACGGTGGCTGGGATCACACCCGTCATCGAGCGCCACCTTCCGACGATCGTAGCGACGGAACGTACGCTGGTCGGGTGAGCGTCGCACCGGAAGGCCGGCGGCTGCTGCGAATCGAGGTGCGCAACAGCCAAACCCCCGTCGAGAAGAAGCCACCGTGGATCAAGACACGGGCACGGATGGGCCCGGAGTTCCGGGAACTGCAGGCGCTCGTCCGGCGGGAGGGGCTGCACACGGTGTGCCAGGAGGCCGGGTGCCCCAACATCTACGAGTGCTGGGAGGACCGTGAGTCCACGTTCCTCATCGGCG
>CAZMXH010000329.1:0-4343 GCA_964570165.1 uncultured Actinomycetes bacterium | reverse complement strand
CGGCAGGCACACGTGCCTGCCGCGCCAGGGGCGGCCCTGCCGAACGTGATCGAACCGAGGGACCTACTGGCCGACGGGCGCCACGCCGGCGCACTCGCGCAGTTCGCCGAACGGTGTACCGAACCGGCCCGACGGCGGGTCGTCCAGGAACCGCGGCAGGCCGTCGGATGCGATGACCGCGGGCGCCCAGTCCTCTTCCACGACGTCCCCGTCCTCCACGGTGAGCGTCAGCAGCCCGGTCGCCGTGCTGGCCTCGGAGGCCTGGGTGTACCAGGCGAAGTTGCCCAGGCCGTATGCCACGTACGTTCCGTCGTCGAGCGTGCCCGCGCCCTGCAGCCGGTGGCTGTGGCTTCCGACCACGATGTCGGCGTCCGCGTCGGCCAGCCCCCGGGCCAACTCGACCTGCTCGGCGCTCGGACATCCGTCTCCCTGGACGCCCCAGTGCAGGTAGACGACGATCACATCCACGTCCGCCCGGACCGCCTTGACGGCCTCGACCAAACGTCCCGGCTCGAGGGCGGCCGCGACGCCGGGCCTGTTTGCTGCCGCCGCCCAGTGCCCGGTGGGGTCGGCGGTCGGGTCGTGGTCCGCCGCGGAGGCGGCGAACAGGGCGACCGTCGTCCCGTCGATGTCGAACGTGGCGGGCGCGAACGCAGCGTCCGCGTCCGCGCCGACTCCGACGACCTCGAGCGTGCCGTCCGCGGCGGCGAGCGCGTCACCGAGGCCGTCGAAGCCGAAGTCACCGGCGTGGTTGTTCGCCATGCTCACCGCGTCGACCCCGGCAGCCGCGAGCGCGTCGAAAGCCTCCGGCGGGGCCTGGAACGTGAACCGCTTGTCCTCCCTCGGACCGCCGTTGCCGACCGCCGACTCGAGGTTCAGGACGGTCAGGTCCGCCGCCCCGAGTTCGTCGGCGATCGGTTCGAGGGCCGAAGGCGGGTCGTCCAACCGTGCTCGCAACTGGGCCTCGAAGTGCACGTCACCGGCGAACGCCAGGGTGATCGGTCGCTGCTCCCGTACGACCGTCGCGCCGACGGTGGCCTCGGCGGCGGGGTACATGGCCTGGTCATCGCCCCCGCCGGCCGCTGCCGCACGCTTCGAGCCGGGGCCTGCGTCCCCCTGACCGGCGCAGCCGCTAGTGACAGCAGCCAGGACGGCCAGCAGGACGCACATCCGCCGCCGATCCGTGCGCATACCGGCGAGCGTACGTTAGCAGCGGTGCCGGTCGCCCCGCGGTCGTCAGTCCTGGAACTCCCACTGGTGGGTACGGACACACTCGGAGGGGTCGTCGTAGTCTGCCCAGTTGCCGACGAACTCGGTCCCCGTCGGGTCGGCGTAGCAGTCTTGCACGCTGGGACCGTCCCTGCTGGAGTCGTAGACGATCTCGCCGTCAGCGTCGTAGCCGCGGAAGGTGTAGCCGAGCGGCACGGCGATCAAATCCGGGTGGTAGCCGTGCTCGACGAGCCAGTCCCTGTCCGGCCAGACGGCACGCTCCGCGCCTTCCGGGGTTGAGCGGTCACCCTCGTACGCCTCCGCGGGCGGCTCGAACCGGTTGGCGTCGTAGGGGAGGAACCAGAACCCGTTGCGCAGCACGGCTTTCCGCTCCGGCTCATCCTCGTACTGGACGGTCACCGTTGCTACGGGGTCTGCGTAGCGTCCGACACCCCGGCCTTCCTGGCCGTCGACCAGCGCGTAAAGCAGGTTGGGTGTGCTCTTCACCCCGTACTCGCCGCCTCCGCCGAACCACTCACCGTCTGAGGTCAGCGAGCAATCGGCCCGGTAGTCGTCCCCGCGCCGTGCGATCACCCAGGTGGCCGGCAACCCCGCCGCAACGTCCGTCTCGATCCGGACGCCGGCGACCGGCTCCCAGCCGTCGTATCCGGAGCCCATGAGGGGCTCCGCGCGGCAGGTGTCGAACGCCGTCTCGAGCTCTTCGGGCGTGAGGTCGCGCGCCGGCGGCGCGGGCACGATGTCAGCAGTACCAGCGCCGGTGTTGGCGGCCTCAGCGTCGGCCTCTGCGTCGGTGGTGTCGGTGTCAGTGTCCGCTGCCTCGCCGGCACGATCAGCCTGGTCGCCGCCTGCGGCGACCTCGGTCCGGTCCGGAGTCCCACCCGGCGCGACGACGGCTGCCGCAGCGATCGCGACGGCGGACAGCCCCACTGCCGACGTCAGTCCAGTTGCCACCTGGCGCCGCCGCAACTGTCGGCGCCCCAGGGCGACGATCTCGTTCGTGCTGCTCGGCAGCGGCGGCTCGTCAAGCGTCAGCGTTTCGAACCGGTTCCGCAACAGGTCCTCGATCACCGTTCATCTCCTCGTCATCCGTGAGCAGCGCGCGTAGCTGGGCCAGGGCGCGGGCGGTCTGGCTCTTCACCGTCCCGGTGGTACAGCCGAGGTCGCGGGCGGTCTCCTCGACTGACAGCTCGCACCAGTAGCGCAGCACGACGGTGGCTCGCTGCCGCGCCGGCAGCCGACGCAGGGCCGCGAGTAACGCGTCGCGGTCCTCGACCGACACCCCTTCCCGTGCGGCGGCATCGAACCCCTCCAACCCTGGGTGTTCGCGGCGCCACGGCCGTCGCCTCTCGTCGAGATGCGCGCGGACGATGGTCTGCCGGACGTAGGCGTCCTCCGCGCCCCGGGTGTGGATCCGCGGCCAGGCCGCGTACAGCTTCGCCAGTGCGGTCTGCACCAGATCATCGGCGGCATGCCAGTCGCCGCATATCAGGTAGGCCGTCCGCCGGAGGTAGCCACGCCGCGCGTCGACGTACGCGACGAACTCTGCGGTGCGGGCGGTCGTCCGTCCCACGTGGCTACCCCCTGGCCGTCGGATCCCGTCAGTAGATGGACGGAGCGCATCGGTGCCAGGTTGTCGCGGCTTGCAGGCCAATGTCCCTGGGAGCGCCGGTGTCTCGCCGCCGCGGAACGCGGGCTCGCCCGCACCCATCCTGAGTTGTCAGGCCGGACAACTCGCTGCGCTGCATGGATGTCGCGAGGTGCCCGGACAGGTGTGACCCGGCGACGACGCCACGGCAGGCGGACTGGGCGGCCCACCAGGGTCCGCCACGCTCCGGCAGGCCCGCAGACCTGCCGGCGTAGGGGTGCCCCTGCTGAACGTGATCGAACGATCAGATGCCGACGGGGTGCCAGACGGTCTTGGTCTCCAGGTAGGCGGTTATCCGGTCTAGGCCGGGTTCGGCGAGCCAGTCGGGTTCGGTCGCGGGCGGGCGGACGACCCGCTTGAGGTTCTCGGCGGCGTCCAGCTCGAGCTGTGTCGCGAGGTCCGCGTCACCGGCGACGCCCGTCAGGTCGATCGCGTTGACGTCCATGTGGCCGGCCAGCCACGGCGCCACCTCCGCCGTCCGCCCGGTGAGGATGTTGATCACACCTCCGGGCACGTCGGACGTAGCGAGGATCTCGCTGAAGGTGATCGCCGGCAGCGGCCGGTCCTCCGAGCTGAGCACCACGCAGGTGTTGCCGCTCACCGCAGCCGGCGCGATCACCGACACCAGGCCGAGCAGCGACGACCGCTGCGGCGCCAGCACCGCCACGACACCTGTCGGCTCGGGCACCGAGAAGTCGAAGTACGGCCCGGCGACCGGGTTGCTCGACCCGACGACCTGAGCGAGCTTGTCCGACCACCCGGCGTACCACACCCACCGGTCGACGGCCTCGTCCACGAGCTTCTCCGCCCGCGCGCGGGAGGCGCCTTCGCTCGCCGCGACCTCGTCCACGAACTGCGACCGCCGGCCCTCCATCATCTCGGCAACCCGGTAGAGCACCTGCCCGCGGTTGTACGCCGTCGCGCCCGACCACCCGGGAAACGCCTTGCGCGCAGCCACGACGGCGTCGCGGGCATCCTTGCGGGACGCGAGAGCGGCGTTCGCGAGGAACCGCCCCTTCGAGTCGGTGATCTGGTACGACCGCCCGCTCTCCGAGCGGGGGAACCTCCCGCCTATGTAGAGCTTGTAGGTCTTCTTGACCGCGAGCCGCGCGGGTGTCGCCGTCGCACGTGCCTGCTTGCCCTCGCTCATGCCGCACTGCCCGCCTTCAGGTAGGCCTCCAGGCCATGCCGACCGCCCTCGCGGCCGTAGCCGCTCTCCTTGTAGCCGCCGAACGGGCTCGTCGGGTCGAACCGGTTGAACGTGTTCGCCCACACGACGCCGGCCCGCAGCCGCTGGGACATCCACAGGATCCGGGAGCCCTTCTCGGTCCACACGCCCGCCGACAGCCCGTACGGCGTGTTGTTCGCCTTCTCTACCGCCTCGGCGGGGGTGCGGAAGGTCAGCACCGACAGCACCGGCCCGAAGATCTCTTCGCGGGCGATCCGGTGCGCCTGGGAGACGCCGGTG
>CAZMXH010000328.1:0-4372 GCA_964570165.1 uncultured Actinomycetes bacterium | reverse complement strand
ACACCGACGGCGTTCAGCAGCACGACGAACACCGGGAGCAGGAACCCGATGCCGAAGAAGATGATCAACCGGATGACGAAGCTGAAGTAGACGTTGAAGTTGACGATGTTGGAGACGTTCTCCGGGGTGAAGCCGAGCAGGACTTCCAAGCCCCTGGGCAGCACGAGGTAGCACAGCGCGATGCCGCTGAGGAACAGCGGCACCGAGACGGCGACGACCGCGGCCGCCCATCTCCGCTCGTTCCGGTACAGGGCGGGGGTCACGAACGCCCACAGCTGGTAGATCCACACCGGGGAGGCCAGGACGAAGCCCGTGATGAGCCCGATCCGCAGCGGGACGGTGAACGGCGAGACGACGGTTTCGTAGTTGATGGTGGCGTCGAGCCCCTGGATCTCCCGCGCATGCACGAACGGCTCTAGGAGGACATCGAGGATCTCCTCGTAGAAGACCACACCGACGACGCCGAGCAGGATCACGGCCAGGATCGACTTGATCAGGCGAGAGCGAAGCTCACGGAGATGCTCACCGAGCGTCATCCGACCCTCAGGGTCTCGGGCGGGCTTCGAGGAGCGCCGCCCGACCAAGGCCACCATGGTCAGCTACCTGTGGTCGACGATGCTAGGCGTCCCGCTTGAGCTGCTCGCTCACCTCGTCCGCCGAGGAGTTGTGCGCGGACTCGGGCTGCTGGGCCTGGGCGTCACCCGGTTCGATCTGCTGGACCCGCGTGCGCTGCTCTCGCTCGTCGTCACGGCCGGACCCGTCGTCAGCGGCAGTGTCGCTGTCCCGCAGTTCTCTGGTCTCGGCCCGGAAGATGCGCAGCGACTTGCCCATCCCGCGCGCCAGGTCAGGCAGCTTCTTGGCCCCGAACAGCAGCAGGATGATGAGAAGTATGATCAAGATCTCCGTGGGCCGGAGATTCGAGATGAACATGGCCGTGCTTGTCATCGTGACCTCTCCCCTTATGAGGTAGCTCTCCGCCCATCGTATGCCTCGCTAGCCCGGCTTCCCAGCATGCCGTCCGCCTTTGCCCCGCATCGCCCGCTCGGCGTCGCCGGCGAAGCCCTGCAACTCCGCCACCAGCGCCCGCGACCTGCGGTATGTGGACCGTACGGCGAGCACCACCAGCAGCACCGCGAGGACGAACAGCACGCCGACCGCCGCGAATGCCCAGATCGCTGCTGTGGACATCACACCACCTGTCCGTCGACACCGGCACGCACGTTACCGGCTACTTCGGCTGCTCGCCGTACGCGGCGAGCGCTGCGCGGGCGTCGGCAGCCACCTGGGCGGCCAGGTCCGGCGGATGCACCACCCTGCCCGTCCCGCCGAGCCGCAGCGCCACCCGCCGCAGCCACCGCCGGTCGCTCACCCGAAGCTTGACCACAAGCCCACCATCTGACATCTCGTGCACGGCCTCGCACGGGTAGTACTCGGCCACCCACCGGCCGGCCGGCGTCACCTCCAGCGTCACGAGTTCGTCGTCGGGCGACGGCTGGAAGATGCCCGCCGACAGGTCCCGGGTCCGCGCCTGGGGCGGCACCGATGCGGGTACGTCCAGCACCTCGATCGCGGTGATCCGGTCGAGCCGGAACAGCCGTTCGCCTTCCGCCCGGCGGCACCAGCCCTCGAGGTACAGCCGCCCGTCGGCGAGTGCCAGCCGCATCGGGTCGACGTCCCGCTCGGTCGTCTCGTCCCTTCCCGGCACCCAGTACGAAAGCCGCAGCCGCCGCTTGTCGTCGAGCGCACGCCGGACCGTCGCCGCCACGTCGGCCACGGCGTCACCGTCCACCTCGACCCGGACGTCGGCCGCGCGCTCAGCGGCGGACCCGGCGGCCCGCTCCAGCTTGGCGATCGCCCGGTCGATGGCTCCCCGGTCGTACGAGCCGGGCATGGCGGCGAGCGTCCGGAGCGCCACGATCAGGGCGAGGGCCTCGTCGGTACCCAGCCGCAGCGGCCTAGCGAGGTAGTCGGCGTTGGAGACCGAGATGATGCCTTCGCCCTCGACGGCCTCCATGTCGACCTCGATGTAGTCCCCCATCGCCAGCCCGGGCAGCCCCGAGAACCACAGCACGTTGAGGTCGCGCAGCAACTGGCGCTCGCTCACGCCGAACAGTTCCGCCACGTCGCTGAGCCGCGAGTTCGGATTAGCCAGCAGGTACGGCAGCAGCGACAGCAGGCGCGCTACCTGCTGCTTCGCACCGTTGTGCGCCCCCGTCACGCTGCTGTCTCCTCCCCCGCGACTCCGCGGAGCCGCTCGACAACGCGTTTACGGACGTCGTCCGGCTCGATGGCCACCACGTCCGCGCCATAGCCCGCCAGCTCCTCGGCAAGCACGCCGGAGTCGGAGTACGGGACGGTCAGCTCGTCCCACCCGTCGTCGCCGCTGCGGGCTCCGGTGGCGCGCCGCCGCAGCCCGTACCCGCTGCCCTGTCGCACCCGGACCCGAGCGGTGGCGGTCTGCCGCGGCGGGGCGAGGGCTCCGGCCGCACGGCGCACCTCGTCCGGCGGTGGGACCTCATACGAGCCCGGCTCGCCGTCGGGATGCACCTCGCCGACAATCCGGGAAAGCCGGAACAGCCGGGGGCCGCCGCGGCCGAGGTCGCGGCCGACCACGTACCACCGGCCGTGCCAGGACAGCACGCTCCAGGGCTGCAGCCGCCGGCGTCCCGCCCGCGCCCGCGGGGTCTTGCGGTAGCTGAACGTCACCGGGCGGCGATCGCGGACGGCCTCCCACAGCGGCCAGAACGCCGGCTCCTCGACGGCCACGCGGGGCTCGATCGCGGCCAGCGCGCTGGTGTCGGTCTCGACCCCGGCGGCCCGTAGCTTCAGAACCGCCCGGCTGGTGGCCTCGGCGAGGCTGGCGTGCTGCCAGACGCGTGCCGCGAGACCGACCACCGCCGCCTCGTCGGGCTCCAGGCTGATCTCCGGCAGCTCGAAGTCCTGCCGGCGGATCCGGTAGCCCGGCTCCTCGTCGCCGAAGGGGTCGAAGGATCCAGACTCGATCGGGATGCCGAGCTCGCGCAGTTCCTCCTTGTCGCGCTCGAACATGCGCTCGAACGCCTCGGTGCGCTGGTTCCCGTATCCCCCGACCACCTGCCGGATCCGGCTCTTCGGCACATACCCTCGGGATACGAGCAGGCAGATGACCAGATTCATCAGTCGTTCGCTCTTGGCCTGGGTCACCGCCCCGTCCCCCTTTCAGCACCCGAGGCTACCGTTAGCGCGTGATCCAGTGGCGGAGCGGTGTCGTGGTGTCGGTGGGGCGGCGCTGGACGGGGATGTGCGAACTGGTGGCGGCGATCGACGGCGAGGCCGACCCAGAGGACGGGAGCCGCGAGGTCCGCGCCATCGCCTACCCAGATCTCGTCGGCCTGCCGCGCGCCGGAGACCGGGTGCTGCTCAACACGGGAGCGCTGTCGCTCGGGCTGGGCACGGGCGGCTACGCCCTCGTGGTCGCTCTTCCCGACCGGCTCCCCGACGACCCGCCGCCTGGACCGGGGCATCTGGTCAAGGCGCGGTACACGCCGCTGCAGGCCACGGTGCTCGGCGCGGACGAGCAGGGCTCGCCGCACCACGAGGCGTTGCGCGACGCCGACGACCTCGGCGGGTTACCGGTCGTCATCGCCGACCTGCACTCGGCGCTGCCCGCCGTGCTGGGGGGGCTCCGAACGCTGGCCCCGCACGCCCGCGCCGTGTATGTGATGAGCGACGGCGGCGCGCTCCCGTTGTGGTTCAGCCGGACCGTGGACGGGCTGCGGTCGGCCGGCTGGCTCGCCGCTTCGGTCACGGTCGGGCAGGCCTTCGGCGGCGACGCTGAGGCCGTCACCGTGCACACCGGACTGCTTACCGCTCGCCACGTGCTCGGCGCCGATGTCGCGATCGTGTCCCAGGGGCCGGGCAACCTGGGCACCGGCACCCGGTGGGGGTTCTCCGGCGTGGCATGCGGCGAGGCGGTGAACGCGGTCTCCGTCCTCGGCGGGCGCCCGGTGGCGTCGCTGCGGATCAGCGCCGCCGATCCGCGCGAACGGCATCGCGGGGTCTCGCATCACAGCCTGACCGCGTACGGACGGGTCGCCCTGGCCGCCGCCGACGTGGTCGTGCCCGACCTGCCCGGCGAGTTCGGAGCCGGCGTGCGCTCGCAGGCACAGGAACTGGCGCGGCACCGGATCGTCACCGTCCCGGTCGACGGACTGCTGGATGCGCTCCGCGCCACGCCGGTGCCGCTGTCGTCCATGGGCCGCGGCCTGGACGACGACCCCCCGTACTTCCTGGCAGCCGCAGCCGCCGGCCGCTACGCCGCCAGCCTGCTGCCGTTCGATCACGTTCAGCAGGCGTAGCCTCGCCGCGACAGGCGCGCAGCCCTGTCGCGGCA
>CAZMXH010000327.1:0-4372 GCA_964570165.1 uncultured Actinomycetes bacterium | reverse complement strand
CGCCGCCGACGCCGCGCGCCGGCCAGGCCCACCCCGCCAGCCGGTAGCTGCCGGGGGCTGCCACCGCGGCAGGGTGGCCACCGTCCTCCAGCATGCCGATCTCGTCCAGGGCCGCCCGGTCGACCTCCAGCCCGGCTGGCTCCACATGCACCGTGGTGCCGTCCGGCGACACCGCCGGGAACACGTCCGCCACCGCTAGGCCGCGGCGCGCCAGGTGCTCGTCGGCGCCGCCGAGCCGGGGCCGCATCCGCTCGGGGACGAGGACGGCCACACCGTCGCGCACGAGCGCCACGGCCGCGAGGCGCACCCTCCCGTCCGCGCTTCCGGCGGCGTACGACGACAGGAACGCTCGCAGGCCCCGGACCGCGCGGTCGAGCGACTGGCTGTGGATCAGCGTCCGGCAGCCCTCCTGCAGGCGGTGCGCGCGTCCCCCGGCTGCGCGCCGCAGCGAGAAGTTCGGCTCCGGTTCCGGCTGCTCCACGGCCACCGGGGAGAACAGCCGGCGGAGCAGTCCGAGAAGCTCGGCGTCGTTGCAGCGCACGCCCAGCACGTGGCTCCCCGCAGCGACGGCGAAGCCCTCCACCCAGCCGAACCGGTTCGAGTGGGCGCAGGGATCGGCGCGCACCGGCGACAACGCCCCAGCGGCCGGCTCGGGCGCGGTTTCCGGAGGAGTCCCGCCGCCTGCCGCCCCGTCGGTGAGCAGGCCGGATCGTGCGAACCGCTGGGCGTGCCGCACCAGGCTCGCCACGGCGACATCGCGCCGGCCGCCCTGGACCGCCACGACGTCGTCGGCGATCTCGCCGAGCGTGGACCTGCCGTCGAGGCAGTGCCAGACGACCGCTGCGGTCGGCCCGAGCCGCCGGGTGGCGTCCCGACCAGGGTCGTGGAGCACGAGTTCCGCACCCACGTCGACGGCCGCGATGTCGGCGCGGACACGCAGGACCGCGTGCTCGTCGATCCGGTCGGCGTCCACCCCGCCTATGCTGCCGCAGGTGCCGCCCCCGGATATCGTCGGACCGGAGGTCTCTCACATGCGCATCACCGGTATCACAGCCACGCCCGTCGCAGTGCCGTTCCGCTCGCCCGAGCTATGGGCATACGGGGGCCGGCATGGCCTTGCGTCCGTCCTGGTGGAGGTGCACACCGACGAGGGGCTCACCGGCGTGGGCGAGGCCGGCGCCTACCCGACCGCCGAGATCGTGCTGGCGGTCCTGCAGTCGGTGGAACCGCTCGTCGTCGGCGAGTCGCCGTTCGACATCGAGCGGATCTCGAAGCGGATCGACGTGGCCGGCACCTGGCACCACGTGCGGGCTACCAACCCTGGGATCGCGGCCGTGGAGATGGCCTGCTGGGACCTCGTCGGCAAGGTCTGCGGGCAGCCGTTGGTCAACCTGTTCGGCGGCCGCGTCCGAGACCGCGTCGAGGCGTTCTACTACCTGCCCCGCACGGATCCCGACGGGGTGCGCGCGGCGGCCGCGGCCGCCGTCGCCGAGGGCTTCTCCACCGCCTACCTCAAGGTGGGCTGGGGAGATCCCGCCGAGGACCGCGCGCTGGTCGAGGCCGCCCGGGCGGGAGGCGGCGCGGACCTGAAGCTCCGCGTGGACGCCAACGAGGCGTGGTCGGCCGGCGCGGCCGTACGGATCATTCGCGAACTCGAACCGTACGACCTCGAACTCGTCGAGCAGCCGGTCTCCGGGCGCAACCTGGACGCGATGGCCTACGTGCGCAGCCGGGTCGGCGTCCCGCTGCTCGCGAACGAGGCGACGTGGACCCGCTACGACGTGCTCGCGTGCATCCAGCGGCAGGCCGCGGACGTCGTCTCGCTCGACAACCAGATGGACGGCGGGCTGCTCAACCTCAAGCGCGGGGCGGGCATCTGCGAGGCCGCGGCGCTGCCGGTCGTCAAGCACAGCCTCGGCGAGCTAGGAGTGGCCACCTACGCAGCGGCCCACGTCATCGCATCGACGCCCAACTTCCTGCATGCCAACCAGTCGTACGCCTCACTGCTCGCGGACGACGTGATAGCCGGGGGTGTACCGGAGTACAGGGACGGCTGCCTGGCGGTTCCGGAGACGCCCGGAATCGGCGTGGAGCTCGACCGCGACCGCGTGGAGCGGTACGCCGCGCTCTACCGGGAGCCGCCCGCTGACTTCACGTTCTCGGACCAGACGGCGCTGCAGGCCACGCCTCTGCTGCCGAAGCGCTGACCCGCCGACTCTTCACGAGTTGTCAGGCCTGACAAGTCGCTGAGCTGCGGCGGCATGCCGGTTCGCCCTGACAGCTCGGCACGGGTGTCCGGGTCGCGTCCTACGAGATGAGAATGGGCTCTCGGGAGGTCGAGGTCAGCAGCTCGCCTCCATCGGCGGTGACCAGCACGGTGTCAGAGACGCCGAAGTCGGCGGGCCCGACCCCGATCAGCCACGACAGCACGTGGAAGACCATGCCCTCGCGGATCTCGATCCGGCCGCCAGGCCTGATGCCTACGACGGTGCTGCCGCCGACCCAGCTCGGGGGGAATCCGATGCCGACGGTATAGCCGCAGTGGTGCCGCTCGTAGCGTCCCGGGCCCAGGGCGTCGTCCACCACCTCTTGCCACGCGGCGTAGACATCTCCGGTCAGCATCCCTGGACGCAGCGACGCCCGGATCGTCTCAAGGCCCTGCAGCGCGATCTCGCCGGCCGCCTTCACGCCGTGTGACGCTGTGCCGACGTGCACTACCCGGGTCAGTGGCGCGTGGTACCTGCGCACCGAGGCGGACAGCTCCAGAAGCAGCGCGTCACCGGGCTCGAGCGTGCGGTCGCGCCATGTCGCGTGCTCCTGTGCGATCAGGTCGGTGGACCGCACCAGCGGGGCGAACCCCGGGTACTCGCTACCGCCGAGCACCATCGAGCGGTACACCTCGGCGGCTACCTCGCGCTCGTTGACGCCCACACCGGCGGCCTTGATGCCGGAACGGACCGCACGGTCGGACAGCGCCGCCGCCTGGCGGATGCAGTAGATCTCCAACTCGGACTTGATCTGCCGGACCTCGTCGACGGTGTCGAGTGCGTCCTCCCACGTCACGTCGGGCAACTCGGACTTGATCTGATCCCACACGCGCAACGGGAAGAACATCGTGTTGCGCTCGACGCCGATGCGGCCGCGGGAGAACCCGGCATCCCGGAGTGCGCGCGCCACCGCCTCACCCGGCTCCTCATGATCGTCGAACCCGACGTGCTCGACGTCTGGCGCCTGCTGCATCAACGTGACCCGCTCCATGGAACGCGTGACCACGCGTGGTACGCCTTCGAACGGGAACAGCAGCAGTGTGAACGCGAAGTAGCCCTGGTGGCTTAGGCCAACGAGGTAGTAGATGTTCTCCGGGCTCACGAGCAGGAGCGCGTCAAGCTCCCGTTCGGCCATGTTCTTCCGGACTGCGCTGCTGCGCTGGGCGTACTCGTCCGCTGAGAAGAATCGGTCGGCCGGCCGCTCTGCGTAGGTCAATCGCGCCTCCCTGATCCGCAAACGGCGATATTTGTCGGTATTGTAGGTTGCTGACAATTCGACGATCCAGTGCTGTCGGCCGGGTCATGACACAGCCGGGAGGCAGCGACTGACGACCCTTGGAAGGGCGCCGTGAGCAGGGGATCCGACCTCCAGCCGGTGAGCCGGTTGACCACGGCTCCGATCATCGCCGAACGCATCCGCACCGGGATCATGGACGGCACCTTTCCACCCGGCGCGCAACTGGGCGAGACCAACCTGGCCGAACGTCTCGGCGTCAGCCGCGGCCCGATCCGGGAGGCGCTGCAGCGCCTCATCCAGGAGGGCCTGCTGCGTAGCGAACCCCACCGCGGCGTGTTCGTGACCCGGCTGGACGGCGACGACATCGAGGACATCTACCTGGCGCGCGGTGCGGTCGAGCGAGCGGCAGTTCGGGTGCTGCTCGACCGCGGCGAGCCGGGGGCGCTCGCCGGTCTCGAGCGGTTGCTGGAGCGGATGACGAAGGCCGCGCAGCGCGACCGGTGGGCGGCGGTGGCAGACCTCGACCTGCGCTTCCACGAGACGCTGGTCGCAGCCTCCGGCAGCGAGCGGCTGGTCCGCATGTTCTCCACGCTCATTGCCGAGACGCGGATGTGCCTGCAGGGGCTCGAGCACGCCTACCCGGCACGGCAGGACCTGGTGGAGGAGCACCGGGAACTGTTCCAGGAGATCCGCGCAGGGCGGCGCTCGGCGCTGCGCTCGATCGACCGGCACTTCGAGCACGCGCTCGCGTCCCTTCGGCCCGCCCGCGTCTGAGCTGGTGTGAGGGGGGGGGGGGGGGGGGGGGGGGCGGGGGGGGGCGGCCCCCCCCGGGGCGGCCGGGGGGGGGGGGGGGGGGCGGGGGCGGCGG
>CAZMXH010000326.1:0-4379 GCA_964570165.1 uncultured Actinomycetes bacterium | reverse complement strand
GCTTCATATCGGGCTTGCCGGCGATCGCCGTCATCTGGTGCACGATCGCGTCTGGCTCGGCCGCGGCCACGGCCTCACCGACCGCTGCCGGATCGAGCCCATTCATCACTACACCGACGGCGCCAAGCTGCTCGAGCAAGCCCAGTTTTCCCGGGCCCGTCGTCGTAGCCGTCACCTGGTGGCCCCGGGCCACGAGCTGCGGCACCAGCCGCCGCCCCATGACCCCGGTTCCGCCCGCCACGAACACTCGCACAGCAGTTCCTTCCCTGTTCTCAGCCCTGTCTCTCAGACCTGAGACGACACAGCCCGGCCAGTTGTGACATGGCGGAAACTAGCCCTGCCGGAGAACGCCGCGAGGAGCGTTGGGGATGATGATCCACAACACGATATACGCCAGCTCGCCGGCACCGACGATCCCGAAGAGCACGAACACCAACCGGACGAAAAACGTCGACACACCGAACCGGTTGGCCAGCGCGGCACACACCCCCGCGATGATTCGGCCGTCACCTCGCAGCGGGCGCTGCAGAGTACCTGCCATGGCCTCATCGTCGCACGGGAGGCTCTCCCGGTGTGCCGTACCGACTGACTCGGTGCCGCGCCGCGGCAGCTAGCGCAGGATGGTGACCTCGACCCGCTGGAACTCCTTGACCTCGGTGTAGCCGGTCGTCGCCATGGCCCGGCGCAGCGCGCCCATCAGGTTCATCGAGCCGTCCGACACGTGCGACGGCCCCCCGATGATCTGCTCGAGCGGCCCCACCTGCTCGACGCGGACGCGTTCGCCGCGGGGAAGCTCATGGTGGTGCGACTCCGCGCCCCAGTGCCATCCCCGGCCCGGAGCGTCCGTGGCCCTCGCGAGCGGCGAGCCCACCATGACGGCGTCGGCGCCGCAGGCGATGGCCTTGGCGATATCCCCTGACCGGCGGATCGACCCGTCGGCGATGAGGTGCACGTAGCGGCCACCGGACTCGTCCAGGTAGTCCCGGCGAGCGGCCGCGACGTCCGCGATCGCCGTGGCCATCGGGACCATCACGCCGAGGACCTGCCTCGTCGTGTGTGAGCTGCCGCCGCCGAACCCGACCAGCACGCCCGCCGCCCCGGTGCGCATCAGGTGCTGCGCCGCCTGGTAAGTCGCGCACCCGCCAACCACGACCGGGACGTCGAGCTCGTAGATGAACTGCTTCAGGTTGAGCGGCTCCGCCCTACCGGAGACGTGCTCGGCAGAAACCGTCGTCCCGCGAATCACGAACAGGTCCACCCCGGCGTCGATGACCGTCTGGTAATGCTTCTTCACCCGCTGCGGGGTCAGCGCACCTGCGACGGTCACGCCGCCGGCGCGGATCTCGCTCAGCCGCGACTCAATCAAATCGTCGCGCACGGGCGCGGAGTAGATCTCCTGCATCCGCCGGGTCGCGCTGCCCTCGTCAAGCTCAGTGATCTCGTCCAGTAGCGGCGTGGGATCCTCGTACCGGGTCCACAGGCCTTCGAGGTCCAGGACGCCGAGCCCGCCGAGCTTGCCAAGCTTCACGGCGGTGGCCGGTGACATCACCGAGTCCATCGGCGCGGCCACCAGGGGGATCTCAAACCGATAGGCGTCGATCTGCCAGTGGGTCGACACCTCCTCGGGGTCGCGGGTACGGCGGCTGGGCACGATGGCCACGTCGTCCAGGCCGTACGCCGTCCGGCCCCGCTTGCCCTGCCCGATCTCGATCTCGGTCACCGCAGCAAGGCTAGTGGAAGGCGGAGCCCCCTCACCAAGCTCGGGGAGGGGACTCCGCCCAGGACCGCGTCTGACCTCAGGAGATGCAGACGAGTTCGGTATTGCTAGGAGGCGACGTGATGCCGGACGAGTGCGCGGTGACCCAGATCACCCATTGCTGGCCCGGGTTGGCGTTGGGCTCGCAGACGAACAGGTCGGCGATCACCGACGCGTCGATCACCGTCGCGGTACCGGCCTCGGCGATCACTGCTGACTGGTTGGGTCCCTGATCGCCAAAGTGGTAGTTGATCTTGTATGTCACCGGGTCGGCGCCGCCTTCCGCAGCGTCCCACTCGATGCTCTCGACGACGTTGCCATCGGTGTTCAGCCGGAGGTTGGTCGGCGCCGACAGCTCGTCCCAGCCCTCCGCCGGCGGCACCGTGATCTCGAGCGGCTCCGATGGCTCGGACTCGCGCCAGAAGTCCGCGTCGAAGGCTGCGACCGTCACGCTGAGCTCCGCGCCGGACGGAATCTCGCGCGTGATGGAGGTACCGGTCACCCACACCTTGCCCGAATCGGGTGTCCAGCGAACGAAGTAGTAATCGGCCTCCTCGCCATCGCGGATGGACGGGTCCCATTCGAGCGTCACCGTTCCTGGACCTGTCGTTGCGGTGACGTTGGCCGGCGTAGGCGGCGGTAGCACGTCGACCGTGGTGAACTCCACCGGGTCCGACCACTGCGCCGAGAACCAGACTTCGACCTGCACCTCGTAGGTCTCGCCTGCGTAGAGGTTCTCGAACGTGTGCGAAGTCCCGTTGACGAACGCGAAGTCCCGCTCCCAGCCGCGCGAGATCATCACGCGGTACCAGTCGCCGCTGTGGCCGGACGGTGGATCCCACTCCACGGTCGCAGTCGACGGTGTCACCTCGGTGACCTGCACGTTCTTCGGTGGCTTTACCGGCGCCGCGGACGCCGAACCGGTGCCGATGACAAGCATCGTGGCGGTGAGCGCCCCGGCCGCTAAGGCCGAGAGGATCTTTGACGCTGTGCGACGTCTCATTTGCCCTCCATGACGGTGTTTGACCATGTCTGCCGCCTAGCACGGCAGGGCGCGCTCCGTGGTTCATGAGTTCTTTGAAGAACGGCCTTGACAAAAATTCTTGTCAGGAGAGAGCATGGGCTCATGTTGGATGTGGACGTCATCGATGACGCGGACGCGGCCGTGGCGGCGCTCGATCCGCTGCGCGGGCGGATACTCGCGGAGCTGCGCGAACCCGCCTCGGCGGCCGCCGTCGCTCAGCGCCTCGGCCTCCCCCGGCAGAAGGTCAACTATCACCTTCGGGAGCTCGAGCGCCATGGACTGGTCGCAGCGACCGGCGAGCGCAAGCACGGCGGGCTTACGGAGCGGCTGCTGGTGGCCACCGCGGCGTCGTACGTGGTGTCACCCGCGGTGCTTGGCAGTAACGCTCCGGATCCCGCGAACGTCGCCGACCGGCTGTCCGCCCGGTACGTGGTTGCGCTCGCGGCACGTGTCGTCCGGGAGGTTGGCGGCCTTGTTCGCCGCGCGCAGGCCCAGCGCCGGAGAGTCGCCACCCTGGCTGTCGATACCGAAATCGGGTTCGCAAGCCCTGAGGACCAGCAGCGGTTCGCCGCCGAACTCACCGCGGCGGTGACTCGGCTGGCCGCCAAGTATCACCACGACGGCGGCCGGCCGTACCGGCTCGTCGCCGTGGCCCACCCCATCCCCAAGGAGGAGCAGATATGACAGAGCAGCGCAGCATCGAGGTCGCGGCCGAGGTGTCCGGCACACCGGAACAGGTGTGGGAGGCGATCGCCACCGGCCCCGGGATCACCGCGTGGTTCATGCCCGCAGAGGTAGACGGGCGTGTCGGGGGCTCGGTGGTGCTTCACCACGACGAAGACGAGTCCTCGTCCGGAAGGATCACCGCCTACGACCCGCCGCACCGGTTCGCCTACGCGGAGAGCGGCGAGGGCTTCGTTCCCGACGGGGCGCACACCCTGGCGACCGAGTTCCTGGTCGAGGCGCGGGGCGGCGGCGGTTGCGTCGTCCGAATCGTGATGAGCGGGTTCGGCGAGGGCGACGCGTGGGACCGCGCGATCGAGTCGTTCACCGGTGGCTGGCAGCAGGCGCTGACATCGCTGCGGCTCTACCTGGAGCACTTCCGCGGGGAGCCCGTCGCGTCGGTGAACGCGGGCGAGATGGTACGTGCAGCGGAGGGCATGTGGGCGTCGCTTGCTGGCGTGCTCGGGCTGCCCAGCGAGCCGCAGCCAGGCGACCGGATCGCGACCGCCGGGCCGGACACGCCGGCGCTCGGCGGCACGGTCGAGGATGTCGGCGACGGGATAGTCACGCTGGTGCTGGACGAGCCCGCCCGCGGCATCGGCCTCATCGGCGTGGGCGGCCCGGGCGGCGACGAGCTCTTCGTCACCGTCCGCGCCCAGTTCTTCGGACCGGACGCCGCCCCGGTCGCCGCGCGCCAGCAGGACGCCTGGAAGGCCTGGCTGTCCGGCTGGGCCCACACACACGCCTAGCTGCCAGGCAAGCCGGAGGCGGGTGACCGCCGATCCCGTGGCTCCTCGATACCGGAACCGCTTGTCGATACCGAGATCGTCGCTAACACCGTTATACTACTCAGTAACTGACGGTCTCGGTATCGAC
>CAZMXH010000325.1:0-4431 GCA_964570165.1 uncultured Actinomycetes bacterium | reverse complement strand
TTGTCACCGGGATCGCTGAGCACCGACACGCCCCGCGACCACTCGTCGTGCCGCAATGGGTCCTCGCTATCGCGGCCCCGTACGGCAAGGCGCTGTTCGGCGGCATCTCCATGCGCGTGTCGAATGCTCGCGCCAAGAACGAGCTGTCGTGGAAGCCGAAGTACCCGTCCATCTCCGACGGGATCCAAGCACACTGACCAGTCGAGGATCGGCGGCGACCATGCGGCAGCGACACGGCTGGGTCGTGGCTTCGGGGCTGCTCGTCGCAGGATCGAGCATGTTGATATTCGGCTTCTGGGCATGGACCTCGCCCGATTCGTTCGCCGATTTCACCGGTTTCGAGACGCACACGCGCTAGCTCCACGACGCCGACGCGTTCCAGATCGGGATTGGCGCAGCGCTGCTGGCGATCCCGCCGCCGTCTACGGGCTCGGCGCGCTCAGCCTAGTTGGAGCGATCGCGCTGGTTGTCCGGGTGACCTCACTGCGCAGTCAAAGCCGGTTGCGCGGGAACTGACCGCGTCCCCTCTCGCACGACGGGTGCTCGGGAAGGTACGAAGCATCGGCCACCCTTCCTGCCCTGCTTGCTTCGTCGACCGTCCGCAGTGACCGTTCGTACGAATCGCGAGAGCGTCTGAGCGGCCCCGTGCTGTAGCGCGGTGCCCACGCCCGGACTCAGGGCTCGAGGTCGCCGACTCCGTCGCGGCGCTCGAGGTCCATCGGGACGGAGACGTGGTCGTGAGTGATGAGCCACACACCGTACCTCTTCCGGAAGGCGTAGGTCACCCGCACCCACGTCCCGCTGGTCGCCGTCCCGTCCTTCAGCGTCCCGCTGAGGCGGGCGAAGGCGTGTCCGTACGCGAGGTCGTCGCCGAGCACGAGTACCAGATCGCGGACCTCGTACGTCGCTTGCCCGAAGACCGCGAACACGTGCGCCCAGTTCTCCAGCTTCGCATCGATCCCCAGGTGCTGGAGCGGCGGCTCGATGTCGTAGGACACGATGTCCGCGGCGTAGACCTGCTTCAGGCTGTCGAGATCCTGAGCGCCGATCGCTTTGGCGAGGGTGTCGATCTGGCGACGGATCGCGTCTTCGTCGTCGTGTCCCATGCTGACCCCCTCAGAACCCGATGGCCTCGCGGACCGACGGCACTCGCCAGATCTCGTTCCTCTGGACGGCTCGGCCCATGTGCACCGTGCGTGACTTGACCGAGTCGTACCGGCCGCTGGTGTTGATGTCGTCATCGATGCCGTACAAGCGCGACGTCTCGCTGGCGCCGGTGAACACCGAGGCGCCCTCGGGAATCAGCTCGTGGACGCGGGCGCGCGCGGCCGCGGCGTCGTCGACGATCTCGACGCCGAAGCGGCGTTCTGTCAACGCCGCGGCCACCCGCTCCATGCGCTGCGCGGGCGCCCGGTCGGTGTCGGCCAGGGTCGTCATCGGGGTGGTCATGCTGTCTCCTTCACCAGATGATGTGCGGGGTCTTCATTGGTTCGACTACGCAGCCCTCCGGACTGTGAGGCCGCGTGACCACCGCACGTTGCGACAGTGCTGTTTGTCTGATGGTTGAGGGCAGATTCGATCGAAGGAGCCTGCGGCACCATGACGGGGACCAGGCGAGACACCCGTATCCAGGCTTGGCTGGGCTCGGTCCGGCCGATCCGGGCGGATCGGCTCCAGGGCGACGCGGCCTGCGGAAACGATCGTAGAGTGGCACGAGTCACCGGACCACCACGTACACCGCCGGGGGTTTGACCTACAGCCTTTGCATGCCCCACCCCGTAGCTCAACGTCCGCCGCACCTGTGCGGCTCGTTTCAGGGAGATCGACTCATGCGTTGCGCAACCATTCACGCGCCCGGCGACGTTCGTGTCGGGGAGATGCCGGACCCGACGGCCGGCCCGGGGGAGAGCCTGGTCCGGGTGACGAGCGTGGGGCTGTGCGGATCAGACCTCCATTGGTACGGCGAGGGGGCGATCGGGGAAACCGCCATAACCAAGCCGCTGGTGCTCGGCCACGAGATCGCTGGCGTCGTACTGTCGGGGCCGTTGGCGGGCCGAACGGTCGCTCTCGACCCGGCCCAGCCGTGCGGTGCGTGCCGTGAATGCGATGCGGGACTCGCGCACATGTGCATGAGGATGCTGTTCGCTGGTCATGGCGCGACCGACGGCGGTCTGCGCGAGCTGATGGCCTGGCCGGATCGGCGGCTCCACGTGCTGCCCGACGGGTACGACCCCGCCTGTGGCACGCTGCTCGAGCCGCTCGGGGTCGCCGTACACTCCGCTGACCTCGCGCACCTACGGTACGGCTGGCGGGTCGCTGTGGTGGGGTGTGGCCCGATCGGGCTGATGCTGATCCAGCTCGCGGTGATGTCGGGCTGCGAGGTGGTAGCCGTCGAGCCCCTGTCACACCGCCGCGATGCCGCTGTCCGCGCCGGAGCCGCCGTCGCCATCGCCCCTGACCAGGCCTCGTCCGGGTCGGCACTGGACAGCACCTGTGACGTTGCCTTCGAGGTCAGCGGGGCCGATGACGGGCTGGAGCGGGCGGCCCTGCTCGTCCGGCCGGGCACCAGGATCGTGCTTGTCGGCATCCCGGACGAGGACTCGACGACGTTCCGGGCGTCGTTGCTGCGGCGGAAGGGCCTCACCCTGGCGTGTGTCCGGCGCATGACGGACAACGCCTACTCCCGTGCTGTCTCGCTCGGCTCCCAGGGAGCAGTGGATCTGCCGTGGCTGGTCTCATACAGGTACCCGCTCACCGACGCGGCGAAGGCATTCGAGACCGCCGCGCGCCGGGAAGGCCTCAAGGTCGTTATCGACGTCACCTGAGCCGAGCCGGCTTCGCACCCGCCCTCCCGGCGATCGCTAGGCAACGCTGTCGCCGGCTCCGCAGCGCGCCGGTACCTAGCCGGTGCGGGCGAGGAAGTGCCATCCCAGCCACGCCCAGGCGAACAGCACAACGGCGCGGAGCAGGCGGTGGCGGTCGCAGACTGCGGCCACTGCCACGCTGAACCGGGCGAGCCAGTCGCTGCGCAGCCACGAGATCAGCACCACGACAGCGCCTGCAGCGAAAACCAGCACGTAGCCCGCGATCGTCACGTCTCGCGTAGTCATGGCCGCACCAACCGCACGCCTGCGTACAGCCACAGTGTCCACGCACCGAACTGGACCGCACGGTGCTCCAGGTAAGGCTTCACCAGCGAGGACAGCGACGGGTAGTCGTACGACGCCACATCCCAGGCGGGCTGGTGGAAGAACGCCCAGGCCTCCCACAGCAGACCCACGGCGAACAGTACGGCCCAGACTCTGACCGCTCGCTGGGTCGCTGGCGATTCGTAGTGGTCGGGCGGTCGATCCCGTCGCATGGCGAGCACCGCGACGATTCCGGCAGGTATGAGCACGGCGAGCGCCACTGCCGTCGTTCGAGGTTGGAGACCTGACGCAAAGCCGGCATATGCCAACAGGAGCGCGGCGCCGAGGACGGGCCACAAGCCGACGACCTTCGAAGGCGCTATCCGTATGGGCATATTAGCCTTGTATCACTAGCTGCGCGGCGCGTGCGGCCCAACCCGTTTGCTGGGCGCAAGCATCCTCGAGCTGTACGACTCCACCCGTGCCCTGCGAACAGACGATGATTCGGCTTCCCCAGGCCGCCCGGCCGCTCACCATGCTCGTCAGTGTGACGGCAGCGACTTGATGCGGTCCCGCAGGCCGACGGCGTTTCGCGGCGCGAACGCCTCCCAGTCGTTGTTGAAGTACGCGTAGACGTCGAGCGACTGCCGCGTGAAGGCGGTGACGCGCTCCGCCCACTCGTCGAGCTCCGTGGCGCTGTAGTTGCCGCGCCGTCCGCGCTCCCCGTAATGGAACCGGAGATAGGTGAAGTCCGCGGTGATGGTGTCGCGCGGATGCTCGAACCCGGCAGAATGCGCGATCACGAAGGCGACGTTGTGCTCCCGCAGCAACGCGTACACCTCTGAGACGAACCAGCTCTCGTGCCGGAACTCGAATGCGTGCCGTCCTTCGGGTATCCCGGCCAGCGCCGAGGCCAGCCGCTCGTCGTTGCGGTGGAAGTTCTCGGGTAGCTGCCACAGTACGGGTCCGAGCTTGTTGCTCGTGACCAGCGGCTCCAACGGCTCGTAGAGCCGCTTGACCCCCTGCCCCATGTCCGTAAGCCGCTTCATGTGCGTGAGGTAGCGGCTTGCCTTCAGCGCGAAGACGAACCCCGGGGGAGTCTGCTCGACCCAGTGCTCCACTGCTGGGCGCTTAGCCAGGCGGTAGAAGGTCGCGTTCACCTCCACGGTGTCGAACACCGTCGCGTAGTGCTCGAGCCACCGCTTTGCCGGCAGCCGCTGCGGGTAGAACGCGCCCCGCCAGTCGCGGTACTGCCAGCCGGAGCATCCGATGCGTACTTCGGCGATGCCGCCACCATAGCCAA
>CAZMXH010000324.1:0-4444 GCA_964570165.1 uncultured Actinomycetes bacterium | reverse complement strand
CTCCTCCAGGCTTATGTGCTCCAGACTCACCGTCAGGCCGGTGCGGTTGACCATGCGACCGCGGCGTCGAGCATGCGCCGCTCGGTCTCCCGGTCGGTCAGCCGGCGCCGCCGCCGCCCAAGGCCCGTCGGGGCTCGCTCCTCACTCACGGTTGCCGTCCGCGACGCGCACCGCCGCGTGACCATCTCCCTCAACACGGCCGAGGAACGATCCGACCAGCCAGGCGCAGCCGCTGATCGATATCGCGCAGGCCGCGTTCCGTGGCGGCGGCACGGCGTCGTAAACCTGCTCAAGGTGATCAATCGGAGATCAGCGGCTCCGCTCCCCCGTAGCGGCGGTCGCGGGCCGCGTACATCTCGACCGCCCTCCACAGGTGGCGGCGGTCGAAGTCCGGCCACAGCGTGTCCAGGAACACCAGCTCCGCGTAGGCGGACTGCCAGAGCAGGAAGTTCGACGTCCGCTGCTCCCCGGACGAGCGGACGAACAGATCCACATCGTCCAGGTCCGGGTTGTACAGGTACCTGGCCAGCGTCCGTTCGGTCACCCGCTCCGGTCGCACCCGCCCCGCCACCGCGTCGGCGGCCAAGGCGGCGGCCGCGTCGGCCAACTCGGCACGGCCGCCGTAGTTCACGCAGAACTGCAGGGTGATGACGTCGTTGTGCCGGGTCCGGCGTTCTGCCTCGGCGAGCTCGTCGATCACGCTCTTCCACAGCCGGGGCCGCCGTCCCGCCCAGCGCACCCGGACGCCCAAGGCGTCCAGCTCGTCGCGCCGACGGTGGATCACGTCGCGGTTGAAGCCCATGAGAAACCGGACCTCGTCCGGCGACCGCCGCCAGTTCTCCGTCGAGAACGCGTAAGCCGACAGGCACTCGATCCCGACCTCGACGGCGCCGTGGATCACGTCAAGCAGGGCCGACTCCCCCGCCTCGTGCCCCTTGGTCCGCGGCAGGCCTCGCTGCCTCGCCCACCGTCCGTTTCCGTCCATGACGAGGGCGACGTGGCGCGGCAACCGCTCGGGCGGGATCGCGGGCGGTCGTGCGCCGGACGGGTGCGGCCGCGGCGGAGCGAATCGCTTGGGCTTGCGACGAGCCATTACACCCGCTCGACCAGCGTCAGCGACCGCAACCCACGCTCCAGGTGCCACTGCAGGAACGCCGCGATGATGCCGCTGGCCTCGCGGCGGGCCGCCACCGTGCTCGCGTCCACGGTGTCCCAGTCCCCCGTCAGCAGCGCTGACAGCAGCGCGATCGTCTGCTCGGAAGGAGCGACGGTCGCCGTGGGCTTGCACCCCAAGCACACCATCCCCCCCGAGCCCACCGAGAAGAACCGGTGCGGCCCCTGGGCGCCGCAGCGGGCGCAGTCCACGAAG
The DNA here is from genome assembly GCA_964570165.1 of uncultured Actinomycetes bacterium. Lineage (GTDB taxonomy): Bacteria > Actinomycetota > Actinomycetes > Jiangellales > Jiangellaceae > JBMCTR01. The sequence continues at coordinate 3,075 of CAZMXH010000324.1, read as the reverse complement.
CTCGGCGCGAAGCCGGCCACCGACAGTCCCCGGAGCAGGTAGGCGTCCAGCACCAGCGCCGGATCGCGTATCTTCCGGGCGAGCGCGTGGAGTGCCCCTACGAGCAACCGATACTGCTGGAGCGCCGGCTCGCCTTCCTCCGCCGCCAGCCGGTCGGCCGTCTCGAGGATCGCCGTCCCGGCGGTGTAGCGGGAGTAGTCGCCGGTGATGTCCTTGCCGTACGGCGCGATCATCTCGGCCTGGGTAACGATGTCGAAGGTACGGCCGGTGGCGAACTGAAGGTCGACGTGCATGAACGGCTCGAGCCTTGCGCCGAACCGGCTCGTCGTCCGGCGCACGCCCTTCGCGGCCACTCGCAGCTTCCCATGCCCGCGCGTCAGGATGGTGACGATCCGGTCGGCCTCGCCCAGCTTCTGGGTGCGCAGAATGACACCCTCGTCGCGGTAGAGGCTCACCGGCTCATTGTCGCACCCCGCATGGGCGTAACCGCCCACGACGCGACGCTGTCTACCAGCAATTGAGGACTGGCCTGCGTGAACCGCGTGGGGGACGATTGGTGGCGAGGCAGTGACTCCCGGACCTGCGGCCTCGGGACGCGCGCGGTCTGCTGATGCGCCCGTCGAAAGGCTCAGACGGTGGATCGACTCGACGACTACGAGATCATCGAGCTCACGGCGACTGCCGACGGCGAGCGCCGCCGGCTCGATCCCGTGCTGCCGCCGCTGAACCTCGGTGACCGGACCAGTGGAGCGCACAGCGAGCCACCCAGCCTCGCGGGCAGGGAGCCAGCACCGATGTGGCGGCGGGCGGTGGCCGTGGTCGCCGCGCTGCTCGCCGGCGTCGTCGTCGGCGCGTACGGCTGGCCGTCCGTCCAGCAGGACGACGACCAGGTCAGTCTCGTTGTGGCGGCAGTTGAGCTGACCTTTACGCGGGATGGCTACCTGCCCGTGGTCGCCGGGCCACAGCAGCTTCGCGTCAGGCTGTTCAACGAGGGCGATCAGGACGTCCGCGTCGTCGGTGCTCGGCTCACCGGCTGGGCTCGCCCACCGGGGGCGCCGCGTTTCGGAGAGCGGGTCGTCCCGGCGGGCGGCTCGGCCGGCGTCGACTTCCGCGCCGAGCCAGCCTGCGAGGGCGAGGCCCCCGGGCAGGTTCAGCTCGATGTGCGCACTGGCACCGGCGAGTCGACCGTCGCCTTGCCGCTACCGCCGGATCCGCATGTCGGCATCGTCGGCCACCTCTACCGCCAAACGTGCCAAGGGGTCGCGCCGACGCTGACCGTTGACCGCGTCAGCGTGGGCCGCGATGCCGACGGGACACACGTCCTCCCCATGATCGTGCGGCTGTTGAGCTCTGCGCCGGACGCGCGGATCACTGCCGTCAGTTCAACGACCCCGGGCTTCCGGCTGGAGGCGCCGACGCTTCCGAAGCCCGTCGCCGGGAACGCGCCCGGCACCATGGTCGACCTGGACTGGTCCGTCGTCGATTGTGCGGCCACGGAAGGGCTGGGTGAGGTCACCATCGACGCCGAGGTGAGCACGCCCGTGCAGACGGCGACACTGCCGGTCTCGCTCGGTCGCCAGGCGATCGTCGAACTGGCAAGCCTCGCCGGTGAGGTGTGCCGGCCATGACCGCCGCACGGCGACGGTGGCCGTGGGTGGTCGCGCTGCTGGCGGCCTTCGCCGTCGGCGTGCTGGGCGGCGGTTACGCCTCGGACCTGAATACGGCCGGAGCCCAGCAGGACGGTGCCGGCCTCGCCGTGATGATTACGGGAGGCGACGGAAACCCCGCTTCGCTCGGACGGACCCCGGACGAACGTCTCAGTCTCAGCCTGTACAACATGGGTGACTCGGCCGTCACCGTGAGCGAGGCGCACCCCGTGGGGTGGACGGTCGCAGCCGACACGCAGCGCACCGCGCCACCCAGGCAGTGGACCACCGTACCGCTCAGCATCAGGCCGGATTGCGACGAGAAGCCGGCTGACCAGGTTCGCCTGCGGGTACACGGCGAGAGCACGGACGAGCAGCTGACGCTGCGCGTGCACGATGGAGGCGACCAGGCCCTCGCCCGGCACTCGAAGCTGTGCGGCCGCCCCGAGTCGACGGTCACCGTCGAGTACGTGGAGACCGAACGCCACGACGGTGAGCTGGAGATGCGAGTGTCCGTGAAGCTGCGCGGTGCACGCGACGCCAGCCGGACCTACAGCTACCCGTCGATCTTGGAGATCTCCGGCCTTCGGGCCGAGATCGCCCATCCCTCGCTGACCCTAAGGTCCGGTGAGGCGGCGACGGTGACGATGCGGTGGACCGTCGAGAGGTGCGCCGAGATCCGCGGACCATCACTCGTGAGCGCGCCCGTGCTGGCGGCGGTCCAGGAGGGTGTCGACACCCCGTTCCTCCCGAACCCGGCCACCGCCGCACTGGCACGGTTCAGCGCGGAGGAGTGTGCCGTCTAGTGCGACGAGCCGGCGAGGCAGACGGCAGGTCCCGCGGTAGATCGAGCGGATCAGTCGGCCGACGAGGGCGGCTCTCCCGAGTCGATGTGGCCGAGCTGACGGCCGCCGATGACGTGGAAGTGCAGGTGCGGGATCGCTTGGCCGCCCTTGGTGCCGATGTTGGTCGCCACCCGGTAGCCGTCCGCCGTGCCCTCCTGCTCCGCGACATGGCGGGCGAGCCGGAAACAGCGGGAGACGAGGTCGGCGTCGTCGTCGGTCAGGTGGTGCGCCGACGGGATGTGCCGTTCGGGGATCACCAGTACGTGCACGGGTGCGCGCGGGTAGATGTCCCGGATCGCGATGATGTCGCCCTCGGTCGCGACTACGTCGGATGGCGCGTCTCCCGCCACGATCCTGCAGAACAGGCACTCGCTGGCCATGTCAGTCGACTCCTCCCGTCCGCTTGGCGTTTCGGCCCCGGCTCCGGCCTGGGCAGCATCCCAGCTGGCGGCACCGCCAGGCAAGTGGGTCCCTCACCAGGTGCATTGCCCTGGTGAGGGACCCATTTGCGTGGTTTACGTGGTCAATTGGGCCGCGGCGCGGTTGACGGCGCGGACCCCGGCGCGCCGCCAGGCCCTCACGAT